>JAPTWQ010000141.1 GCA_028064945.1 Nitrospiraceae bacterium
CCGGAGCATCCTGTTTTCTTTTTCCGCCTCCATCAAATGAGCATATTCCCCCCAAAAGGAGGATGTCGTCCTGTAGCTGTCCTGGAAAATCCCAAGAATTGATCTTATCAGCAGCAATGGAGGACGAACGACAATTTTTTCAAATAGCGCCGGATAAAATCCCAGGAACAGGAGAAGAATTCCCATCAGGGAAAAGATTATGACAACCATTTTTCTTGTCAATCTTTGCAAAGCTCCTGGCCTGAAGACAAAAAAGCTAATCCCGGATGGAAACCTTTTTCAGGACATCCAGTTCCTCGAGCGTTTTACCTGTCCCCATCACGACAGTTGTCAGAGGATTGTCAACTGTCACGATAGGCAGGTGAATCTCGTCCCGGATTCGCATATCGAAACCCCGGAGCATCGATCCTCCCCCCGTCAGAACGATTCCCCTGTCGATAATGTCCGCAGACAATTCCGGAGGGGTGTTTTCAAGCGTTTTCTGGATAGTCTGGATAATGCGGGAGATCGTGTCAGACAGGGCTTCACGGATCTCTTCCTCGGTTACTTTCAGGGTTTTCGGCAAACCATGAACGAGGTCTCTGCCTTTGATCACCATGGACCGAGGTTCGCTCTGGGCACAAGCAGACCCGACCTCCATTTTGATCCGTTCACCCATGGCATCGCCGATCAAGAGATTATGTTTCTTCCGGATGTAGTGGATGATGTCTTCATCCATCTGATCCCCCGCAACCTTGATGGATTCGCTGTAAACAATGCCTCCGAGAGAGATGACTGCGATATCCGTTGTCCCCCCACCAATATCAATCACCATATTACCCGAAGGCTCCATGATGGGAAGACCCGCTCCGATAGCCGCTGCCAACGGTTCTTCTATGAGGTAGACTTCTCGGGCTCCGGCAAGCCTTGCCGAATCTTTCACGGCCCGTTGCTCAACCTGAGAGATTCTCGATGGAATGCACACAACCATCCGTGGACGGACGAATGTCGATCTCTGATGAACCTGATTGATAAAGTAGGAGAGCATCTGCTGGGTCACGTCCGGATTGTCTATGACACCGTTTCGCATGGGACGCACAGCCACGATGTTGCCTGGAGTCCGCCCAAGCATCTTTTTGGCTTCATGCCCGATCGCAAGAATCTGGTCCGTCTTCTGGTCGATCGCCACGATTGACGGCTCATTGATGACAATCCCCTTGCCTCTCACGTACACAAGCGTATTGGCCGTTCCAAGATCGATCGCAAGATCTTGCGACAGAAATCCGAACAAGCTGGCCAGCAAAGACAATGGAGCCTCCTCAAGAACTATTGAAATCTGTTGGACTCGGGCATGAAAATCTTCACGCCGCCACAGGTGGTCGTTCCTCCTTGACCACCACGCGTGTCTGGGCAAGGTCGTCCCCAAGTCTCCTGGCCGAACGTTGACCGACCATCAGAAGAAACTCCAGTCCGACAATGCACACAAAAAGGAACGGTCCTGCATAAGGGATCAGGGAAAAGAGAAAAGCTCCTCCGATCGTCAGGTTCCGAACCGTTGATTCAAAAAAACGGCAAGGAGCTTCTTCCTTTCTCAGAACCTGAAGTCCTGTCAGACGCTTTCCCAGGCTTCTTCCTCCTGGAAGACCGTCAGCCACCAGAAGATAGGCGAACCCCCCCGCGTCGCCTACAAGAGGAGCATTCAGCAACTCACCAACTTTTTCGAAAGCTACTGCCACCAGCAGGTCAACAAATTTCGACAAAATTCTGTCGAAAAGGAAGGATCCCCTCTCTGAAATTTCCAGGAATCTCATCTCGATCTCCGGAGTCTGCCCGGACCGGGTTGCGGCTCCGGAAAGACTGTAAGGAAAAAGCTACACATAACAATGTAAAATTGCAACGAAAAATCAAATTCAAACCCGAATACGAGAAATTCCTCCAGCAAAATTTCGGAACTCAGGAAGACATCCCCACACCTGCTGCCAAACGCAGACGCGCTATCGCTTCTTCGTAGGGAGGGTTCCGGAAAACAGCTGTCCCGGCCACCAGTACATCAGCACCTGCAAGGACCACCTCGGACGCGGTGACGGAAGAAATTCCTCCATCCACTTCGATACGGAACGACCGATTTGGGCGGCTTTCACGCATCTGTTTCACCCTCGAGATCTTTTCCCGCATTTCCCCGAGGTAGGATTGCCCACCGAACCCGGGATTCACTGTCATAACCAGAACAAGATCGACCAGGTCAAGAACATCTTCGAGGAGGAACGCCGGAGTGGACGGATTTAGCGCCACTCCTGCCGAAAATCCCATTTGACGAATCCTGCGAAGAAGACGGTTCAGATGGACATCCGATTCCTGATGAACGATAACCCTATCTACTCCGGCTTCTTTCAATTCATCAAGATACGTGTCCGGGTGCCAGACCATCAGATGTGCTTCGAGAGGGATGCTGGAGAAAGGACGGATCGATTCAATGACTCCTGGCCCGAATGTCAGATTCGGAACGAAATCCCCGTCCATGACATCCAGATGTATCAAATCAGCCCCGGAAGAAGAAATCCTTGTGACCTCTTCTCCCAGACGAGAGAAATCCCCTGCCAGAAGGGATGGGGCAATAAGAATTTCTTTTTGAAAAGATCCTTCGCTCAAAACGCGTGCCTCACGGGGGACGGAGCTGAGGGAACCATCCGTTCAAGCCTCCGGATTCGTTCTTCCGTTTGGGGATGTGTTGAAAACAGGGAAAGAAGTCCTCCCCCCTTGAAAGGTTCCAGGATAAAAAGATGCGCGGTGGATGGGTTCGCGTTCATAGGTTCCTGCGCAACACCACGTTCAAGTTTTGCCAAAGCCCTGGCAAGGAAAAGAGGATTGCCGCACAATTTCGCTCCTCCTTCGTCCGCCATGAACTCCCGGGATCTTGAAATAGCCATCTGGATCAGAAAACTTGCGATCGGCGCCAGAAAGATCATGGCAATATCGCCCAGCCCTCCCCCTTCCCGCTCCTCTCTTTCTCTTCCCCCGAAAATAGCAGCCCACTGAGCCATATTGGCAATCATCGTAATCGCACCGGCAATCGACGCCGCTATCGTCGAAATGAGGGTGTCTCTGTGAATCACATGAGTCAACTCATGTCCCAGAACACCGGAAAGCTCTTCCGGTGTCAAAAGATCCAGAATACCCGTCGTCACAGCAACCGCTGCATGTTCGGGGTTTCTTCCGGTCGCAAAGGCGTTTGGGGAAGAATCATCAATAATGTAAAATTTCGGTACCGGAATACCTGCCCTCCTTGCAAGAGCGACAAGGATATCGTGGATTTCCTTGAGACGGGGTTGCCCTAACATTTCGGGTGTCACTTCCGTCGCTCTGTACATGGACAGGATGATTCGATCGCTAAACCAATAGGATCCGGCATTGATGAGCAGAGAAAAGCCCAGGGCCAGGATCATCCCCGCATCTCCACCCCAGTGTTTTCCAAGAAAAAGGAGGACTCCCGTCAACGCACCGAGAAAGAGCACGGACTTCACGGAATTGATCATTGCACCCCTATACCTCCGAAGAACATTTTCGATTGTCCGGAATTTGCAAAATTCACGTCGAATTCAGGAACGTTCCCGGCAAGGACCGGTGTCCCCTTAAAAATTCCTTTGAGAGCATCACTTTTCCCCCCGCCTTCTGGACTTCCCGAACGCAATAGACTCCGGTGCCACAGCCGACGAGTATCTCCTGATTTGGCCCTTCACATACCATTCCGGAGTTGCCGGCGTTCGCGAATCCGTCTTCCCAGACGCATCCGGAAAGAATTTTGAGAACCCCCAGCGCGGAGTCGCAAAATGTTCCTGGCCACGGGGTCAAAGCCCGTACATGGCGGTCGACATCCTCCGCAGACCATGTGAAATCCAGTTTTCCAGTCTCTTTGCGGATCAAGGGCGCCAATGAGGCATCTCCGTTTTGAGGAACCGGGTGAATTTCCCCTGAGAGATAAGCCGAGAGCCTATCCAGAAGAAAGGGTGGACCTTGATCCATCATTTTTTCCGTCAGGGTCAACGCTGTTTCCATCGAATCCACGGATATCGGCCAGCGGGCCAAAACAGGTCCCGTGTCCATTCCTTCATCCATTTTCATCAACGTCAGCCCCGTGACAGATAATCCTTTCAGGATAGCCCACTGGATCGGAGAGGCACCGCGCAGTTCCGGCAAAAGGGATGCATGAACGTTCAGACAACCGAAACGGGGAAATTCGAGCATCTCCTTCGGAAGAATCTTACCATAAGCTACAACAACAATGACATCGGGAGACCACTCCCGCAAGGTT
Organism: Nitrospiraceae bacterium; assembly: GCA_028064945.1. Next base: position 4,289 of record JAPTWQ010000141.1, read on the forward strand.
TTCCAGTCTTCCGCATTTTTAAGAGAGACGGGCGTCATGACGGGGATCCCATGCTCTTCTGCCGCTCTCCGGACGGGAGAAGGAAAGACCTTGTAGCCCCGACCAGCCGGTTTATCCGGGCGCGTGAGGACTCCGGCGACAGGATAACCTTTCCGCACCAACGCATTCAGAAAGGGAACAGCAATCCCGGGAGTTCCCATGAAAGCCACGCGAAACTGTCCAGGGTCAAAAGACATACTTGCCCTTTCTTCCCTTTTTTTCGATCGCCCGTATGTCCTTAAGAAGTCGGAGCTTGTCCCATCGCGTCATCCGTTCGGACAACAAAACCCCTTCCAGATGGTCCATCTCATGCTGGATCAAACGGGCAAATAGTCCTTCTCCTTCCAGAACCAAATCCTTTCCTTCCAGGTCGACACCCTTGATCTCAATCCGGAAGGCTCTCTCGACCGGAACAAAAATTCCCGGAAAGCTGAGGCAGCCTTCTTCTGCGGTAACAGTACCTTCTCTTGCTGAAATCACAGGATTGATCACCGTCACGGGGGTCCGATGACCGGGATCGGCACGCCTGTTCATATCGAAAACAAAGAACCTCTGATTGCATCCGACCTGCGGCGCGGCAATCCCG
>JAPTWQ010000112.1 GCA_028064945.1 Nitrospiraceae bacterium
TCTTTGACGAAGGAGATCTCAATGAAGGACATGGTGCGAGTCTATCTGTCGGATTTTCGGATCACCCGCGAAACGATCGATGAGGTGTTCCGCTCCCACGGGGACGTTCTTCCCGAAGCGGAAATCGAGCGTCTCGGTCACTTTCTGAATTGGAAGGACCCCGTTCTGGTGGCGGGCCCGGAGCGTTTCGGGTGGGATCTCGTGAGAGGGAATCCCCTCTTTCACGCCTATCAGGCGGCAAGGGAGGACGAGCCGTCGATCTGTTTCACGGTGCGCGAATCGGAAGATTCCGGGCGGACGACCAAGGGGCTCGACGGGCTGTCCTGCCGAAAAACCCCGTTTCACGGGATCGTGGGGATCTCCCCCGCGGAGGTCGTTCGGAAAGGGGTGTTCGACGGAGCGAGGTTTCAGCGTCCGGCCTTGGGACAGTGGCTCGTGTTGAAGACCTACGAGATGGATGGATTCGAGGCCGTGGACTCGTTCTTGGAGACCCACTCTCATGGAAAAACCGTCCGAACGGAGACGGGGGTTTTTGCAACGATGACGGCGGCGGAGGAGGCGTTCAAAAAACCAGTGGCCGCCGTTGTTCTGGCCCGGATGTCCCCGGGGAGTTTCATCGTCTTGTCGGAGAACCCCGATATTCATGCCTCCCCGTTGCGACTGTATGTTCGAACCCAGGAGGGGGCCGATCTTTACGATCTCTCCCCCGGGCATCCGGGGGAGGAGGGTTGGATTCATGAGTGGATTTCCAAGGGATCCCTGCCGCTCGAAAACATGAACGAATATTTTTCGGACGGGACCTCCCGCGTCTTGATTGCGGAGGAGAATCTTCCCCTCTCGGCCCAAAATGCGGCCAATCGTCTGGCGGGCCTGGACGGAGCGAGGAAAATCGGCCTCCTCCCTTCTCTTGACGGCGATCATCCTGTCGTGCCGGCTGCCCCCGAACCCTCTCTTTGACGAAGGAGACGATCCCTTGGTGCGCGTTTATCATGGGGATTTTCGGATCACCCGGGAGGAGATCGAGCGGGCGTTTCGCTCTCATGGGGTGATCTTGTCGGAGGGAGAAAGTGAACGGATCGGGAGTTTCCTGGAATTGATGGAAATGAAATCCTCAAAGGGAACGGAAATCCTGTCTCTCGGGGCCTGGCCGTCCCTGGCTCGCGCGCTCGACGACTTTTCATCCCGCCGCCCGATCGCCGCGTCGATTCTTTCCTGTTTTCAAAACAATGATTTCATTGTTCTCAGCGATGAGCGAAAAAAAACGATGGAGCTGTATGTTCGGAGACCCTTCGGGGCCGAGATCTATCGGCTCTCCCACTCTCAAGAAGCCCCATGGGCTCAAGGCGACATCCTCTTCAGGGACGATTTCGAGACATATTTTCATGGGAAAGCCGCCCGTCTGGTTCCTTCGTCCGATCTCCCGCCGAACTTGTTTCGTGCCGCCGAGTCTCTCTCTGAGACATTTCCGCCCTCATTTCAAGCCATGGAGTCCTCTTGATGAGAATCCGCAGAAGGCGAGACATTTTTCTGATTTTCGGCTTTGCGGCTGTCGTTATGATGGGGCTTCCTGTGTCGCCGGTTCTGGCGGACACGTTTTCTCTTCCGTTCGATCCCTTCATGGCGGCCGAAAGTTTTGGGTGCAAGCATCTTCTGGTTCCCGGGGCGGAGATTCTCCCCCGCGATCCGGTGGTCGACCCCCGGGTTCTTCCGGGATGGAAGAGCCTTCCCATGAAGGTTCGGGGAAATCGGACGATCGAGAGCCTGGTCATCAAGGGCTCGGTGGTCGTCCGCGTGAAAGGGGCGGAGGGTCGTCCGTCGGGAGATTTCCGAATTCTGATTCCGGCCGGAGGGCTCGTCTACGACGCCACCCCGCTTGAGACCCATCTTCCCGTGGGCGACAGGGGGGTGATTTTCGGGCACAGGGCTCAGCTCTTGTCGAAAAACGTTCAGGAGGAGACCTGCCGCCAGTTTTCCGTGCTGGCCGGACGGAGTTTTTCCGTGGGCGACCAGGTCATCACCTACCTCGCCCCCGGGCCGAAGGGCGGCCCGATGGTTCTCTGGCGAACGCTCGACGGGGTGTCGATCCGTCCCCATCCCCTGACCGAATATCCGGTCGGGCAAGTTCCGGGTCGGACACCCACCCGGATCTTCGGCGTTTACACCCATGCCGGACAGATCGCGGAGTATGCGGCCTTTTCCGCTCCGATCATCGTGACGGAGAGATGGAGACTCCAGGGGAAAGAACGCGACGTGTCGGCAAACTCGGAGTGGTTTCCCCACTTTCGCGCCGTTCCGATCTCCTGTCCGATCGGACACCATATCGGCCTGATGGTCTACAACGAGAAGCCGATTCTTCTTGCCCCGGGGAAAGTTCTGAGTCTCTATGACGGCTATCTGAAGATCCAGGTTTTGAAGATCTCTGCGGAGGGGAGAGTCGTGAACTTTTCTCTCAACGGGAGATCCTATACCGGTCGCCGCGGCATCGACAGCCTGATCGGGGAGGGGAGGGCGATCGAGGGGATCAAAAACAGCCTCGACCAAGTCAAGAAGATCTTTCATTGGCAGGCCCCGTCAAAAGAGTCGTGACCCCCATTCACTCAAGAAGGAGATTCTTATGCAGCTCGATTCCGGAAAGAGAAAGCGTTTTGAAGCGATCTTGAACCAGAAAGAGGAATTGAAAAAGGGACAGGCGGACATTAAAGACGCGATCAAGACCCTGGCATCCGAAATGGGCGTGAAGACGGCCGTTGTCAACCGGATCCTGGGGCTTGTCGAAAAAGAGCGCTCGAAGGGCGGCATCATCGCCGACGAGCGCGAGGTCGTGGACACGGCCGGCCAGATCGCCTCGTGAAGACACCGATCTCCTCAACGAAAGGATTCCCATGCTTGGCGACAAGGACATCAACAAGATCATCAATGCGGTCAAGGAATACAACGACCTTCTCCAAAAGTCCTCCGTCGTCATGGACCGGCTGGCGGAGACCAAGAAGCAGTGGGACACCCTTCTGAGCGATCGGGATACCCTGCGGGCCGAGTCGGAGCGCATGAACCGCTTCATCGCCCAGTTCAAGGAGGACTACCAGAACTTTCATGCCCGGGAATCGCAGTGGGTGAACTCGGTGGCCGACCTTCACTCGAGGCTGCAATTCATGGTCGATGAACTCAACACCATTGTGAGCCACCACCGGCAAAATTCCGTTGAAGGCAGCGGCGTGATTCACTAAATCTTTTAAAATACACTCTGCGCTTATAAGGAGACCTCCGTGCATCTTTCTCGCCCATCCTTTCAAACGCCCTTTCCCGACGATGAAACGATTCGGAAGGCGGGACATGCGGACGGTCTTGCCGGCCTTCCTGCCGGAAGCAGTTATGAGCCGGGGCCTTTTGAACGATCGATTCTCGCGGCGGGGGAATCCCGGATCAGTGAGGTCTATGTTCAGACCGCAGAAAAATTGGCGCGTTTTGAAGGCAAAACAAGCAATCTCGCCAATGCGTATTCGTCCAATCAATATCGCCTGAAAGAGGCTCTCTTCCGCTACAAAAGCAGAAAGGAGGTTCTCGGACGCTCCGCGGTGATTCCTGTCTCCCATGTGACCCACTGGATCATCATCATCTTGATGGCCATCGGGGAATTTCCCCTGAACGTGGTGGTTTTCCGAATGTTCGGCGAGCCGGAACTCATGACCTATGTCATGAGCATGACGCTTTCCTTGACGCTTCCGATCATCGGGATGTTTCTTGGCCTTCAGGTCCGGACCCTCGTTCCTCCAAAGATCGCCTCCGGCATCACCATCGTTCTCGCCCCCCTGACGGTTCTGGGGGCACTGACGGCTCTCTCCTTCATCCGCAACATGTATGTGATGCTCCATGCAGCCCACAAGCTGGGCGGAGCCGCCGACAAGATGGTCTATGCCATGTTCGCCATTAACCTGCTGATCTTTGTGGGGGCCTATATGGTGTCCTTTTTTGCCCACGATCAGGATGCCGAACTCGATGCTCTTCATGGGGCGGTTCTCCGTCTTGACAAAAATCGCTCGCGATTGAGAGAAAAACTCTCCCTTTCAATCTCCCGAACCAATGCCGTGATCCGTGCCGGGAGGGGATCCTCCGAGAGAATTCTCTCGGAAGTGATTTCAAAAATTTCCCTTTATCGTCAAGCCAATATGGCCTCCCGTGGAGGGGCGGTCTCGCCTCCTTCGTTTTCCAAGGTTCTCGAATCCCCCACTCTCAAGAAGTGGTGGCCCGAGTTTGTTCTTCCAGAGGCGGCGGAATCCGAGACGGCATTTTCTCCTCAAGAGGACTCCCATCGCGTGAAATTTGAAAGGAGAAGAACGGCGTGAGAGAAAGAATCAGGAAGGGCCGAGGAAAATTTGGCCCCATTTTGGGGCTTCTTGTCGCCCTTCTGATGGGGGGAACAAATTTTTCCAGGGCCTTTGCTGGAGAAGTCTCCAAGGGAAACGACATTCTTGTCTTTGTCGACGAAACGGGGAGTACCGGGCGGCAATTCGAGATCTACCGCCGGGCCCTCCTCTCCCGGATCGTTCCCGGTCTCCGGGGCGGCGACCGCCTTCGGGTGTTGCCGATCGACGACGACAGCTCCCTGATTTCGGATTTTTTGGCCCAGGGATCTCTCTCCGTCGCCCCCTCCTTTGACGGGTTTTCGGATAACGAACTGGAATACAAAGCCAAAGTGAAGGCGATCCGGAAAAAAAATCGGGAGGTCCGCCAACAGCTCCTGACCATGCTGCAAAAGGCCTTGGCCAAACCCGGTCGTTCCGCCGAGACCGACATTTTTGGGGCCACCCGGATGGCCTCCCAGCTTCTTTCTGCCGACAAGCGCCGCCCTGTGGTCGTTTTTCTCTCGGATATGCAGGAGGATCGCGGTCGCTTTCGCTACAAGA
>JAPTWQ010000034.1 GCA_028064945.1 Nitrospiraceae bacterium
GATCTCCACCTCCAGGAGTCGCCCTTCCGTCCCCGACCGCGCCAGGACCGACCGGACGATGTCCACGAGACTCCCCCGCTCGAACTGCCGTCCGGAGACGTTGACCGTCAGACGAAAAGGCAAGACACCGGCTTTTTTCCATTGGCCCATTTGGCGGCAGGCCTCCTCGATGACCCAGGTGCCGATGGCGACGATGAGACCCGAGCTTTCGGCAACCGGGATGAAGCGGTCGGGCGGAACAAGTCCGTTTTCGGGGTGATTCCATCGGATGAGGGCCTCCGCGCCGACCAGCCGGCGGGTAGAGAGGTCCACCTGCGGCTGGTAGTAGAGCACAAATTCGTTGTTCTCCAAGGCCCGCCGAAGCTCCCGTTCCGTCTCGTATTTTTGACGCCCCGTCCGGCCGTCTTCTTCGGTATAGGCGACGGCGGCATGTCCGATCTCCTTGGCGCGGTACAAGGCAATGTCGGCCCGCCGGAGCAGAAAATCGACGCTGTCTCCATCCTCCGGCCAGACGACCATTCCGATGCTGGCGTTCACGAAAATCGGGGCCGGATCGAGATCGAAAGGGCGTGCCACTTCATTCAGGATCGTCTCGGCAATTTTCCGAAGACTGTTCCGGTCGGTCATCCCCTCCAGGACCACCATGAACTCGTCCCCTCCCGTCCGGGCGATGAGGTCGCTTTGCCGGACGCAGGAGACCAGCCGTTTCCCGACCTCCCGGATCAGGGCGTCTCCGCGTTCGTGGCCCAGCGAGTCGTTGATCCCCTTGAAACGGTCCAGATCGAGAAAGAGGAGCGCTCCCCCCTTTTGCGGGCGAGAATTCTGGGGAGCCAGGAGACGGGCCAGATTCTCCACGAGGGCGGTTCGGTTGGGAAGCCCCGTCAGGGGGTCGGTGTGGGCCACCTCAAGGAGACGAGACTCGAACTCCTTTTGTTCGGTCAAATCCCGGAGAACGAGTGTGACGAACGATCCTTCGCCGTCGCGGAATCGGCTGGCGGAGACCTCCATCGGAAAGAGCGTTCCGTCCTTGCGGCAGCCTTGGGTTTCCACGACTAGCCCTTGGGCCTCCCTGTCCTGAGGAAGGGAGGCGAGGGAAAAGTCGGGAAGGAGACGGGCAAAAGAGTGTCCCTGGATCTGGGAGCGGCGGATGCCGAAGATCCTCTCGGCGGCGGCATTGAAATAGAGAACGGTCCCCGCAGAGTCGACAAGGACGATTCCTGTAATGGCCGTTTCCGCAAGGGTGATGAAGCGTCGTTCGATTCCCTCGGCCTGGGTCCGAAGGGAGTGTTCGAGGCTCAGGTCCTCGAAGAGAAGGAGAGTCTGGACCTCCTTCTTGGTTGGATGGATCCGGGCAAGGGTGATCCGAACCGGATGGGGGGTCTGGGAGGGAATTCCGTCTCCCACGAAAATCTGAAAGGTCCGACGAAGTTGTCCCCGACTCATGACCTCCGAGAGAGCCTCCTCCAGTCCTTCGGCTCGAAGAACGAGAGGGAGAGGATGGCCCAGGACCTCGGCACTCGACAGTCCAAATTGCCGGAAAAAAGCTGGATTGGCCGATAAAACCGATCGGTCGTCCCCCAAGAGAAGGAGCCCGTCCGGGAGATTCTTGAAAAGCTTGTCGTCGTACTCGTCCAAAAGCCGGGATTTGCGGAGCGTTTCGCCGAAATAGGCATCCAGGGTCAGGGCAATGTCGAAGAAGACGATCTTCAGAAAAGATCCCAAGACCTCCGTGGATTCCCGGAGATCCCGATCGGCCTGGAACGGGATTCCCCGCTCCAGAAAGGAGGAGAGATAACGGATCCAGGCGCCAAGGTACCACTCGGGCGGAGTTCCCATTTCCACATGAAGGATTCCCACATGATGACGGGAGCGGATATAGTCGCCATCATACAATCCCGATGTCAGACGGTCGAAGTACTCAGTCAGGACGGACTTGAACTGATCGAGGCGGGCGGGGTCGGAGGAAATTCGGTCGTGGGCCGGTTCAAGAGAGGACAGGTGCCGGAGAAGGGTGGCCACGAGGTCCGGCTGGGCGGAGGTGAGAGAGGAACGGAGCGATAGAAGGCGAAACCGGTCTTCTTCCGTAAACCCGAAGATATCAAGCCAGCGGAGAGGAGCGGGCCCTTCGGAGTCACCCTCCTGAAACTCTCCGACAGGTGAGGGCGGGTCTACGGACATGGGATCGTCCGACTCCGATCCGGCTTGCTTGCTTGCTTGCTTGCTTGCGCAAAAACCGTTCCAAGGCTCCTCCACAAATTGGCAAGTTAGGGTGCCGCCCGATCCCTTCGCTGGTCTAGGGGCTCGCTCGATTGCATTCCGGTGCCATGCCGAAAGTGTTCAGGAAAGATCGGTAGATGGTTCGCTCAAAAGTGCGCCAGTCCTCCTTGACAATGCGGTAACGAAACCGGGCTCCTCCGGACATCCTTTCCCGGAGAAGCGGGTTGCCGCCGGATGAATACAAATGATGGGACAATCTTTTCCTGAGATTCCGGGACGACCCGATATAAAGGACCTTCTCGGGTTCCCCAGGAACAAAGGAACTGATTTCGTAGACTCCGGAGCAGACAGGGGTCGACTCTCTCACCGACCGGGGCGTCAGGGGAATCGGCGGGGAAAATTCCGCCGTCGCGTCCCGATAGGTCCGCGCTGTCGCCCTTGCGATTCTCTCGGGGATTCCCAAGGTCCTCCGAATGTGGGCGACCGTTCGGCGGGAGATGATGGTGCCAAAGACCTCTTCGACCCGCCGGGCGATCTCGCCGTCCGAAAGAGGTCCTTGAATGGAGCCTTCCTGAATCAGCATTTTTTCACTTTTTATCACGTCATTCACGAAATGGCAACACGTTGTCCTGATTTTTGGGCACAAATCGGAAAGCTCACGAATGGTTCCGTCTAAAAAAACAAGAGGAAAACGTCGAAGAATGCGTGAAATGCGTGTGGAATCGATTCCGTTGGGAAACCAGGGGGTAAAGGGGAGCTTTTCGGAGAGGCGAACATAGGAAAGGGGGCGAAGCTGCAGAAGGTCCCCGGTTTCAATGTAACCGGCCTGAACATGGAGGATGAATCGGACGATATGGTATGTGAGACGGTTTCGGCTGTTGACCAGACGGAGACGGCGGACGATCCGTCCGAAGTTTTCCCCGATCTCCTCATGGTCACGCATGTGGTCGATCACCGCATCGTCCATCCGATATTCGCGGGCGAAGCTCGGACTGTGCCAGAAAATCTCGGGATGACCCTCCTCCATGACGATCTCTCCAAAAGTCTGTGCTCCATAAGAGGCGCCCGAAGAGAGGCGGGCCCCCTTGAGAAGTCCCAAGGAGAGGACACCGGAGCTCTGGAGGAAGTTCGAGTCGGCATCAAGGTTTTTGACAAAAGAGTCGAATCGTCGGAGGGGAAGTTCAAGAAAGCGCGAAAGGAGAACCTTTCCAAAAAGATCCGGGGAAAGAGGTGGCATAAGGAACGAAAAATTCTTTCAAAAGGAAATCGTGAGAGGGGTCGCAGGAAAACCGGACAATGTAGGAGACTCAGGAGAACAGCCTCGACAAAGGTTCCCGGAGAACGTCTCTTCTTTTCGGTCGTACATCCCAATGGGGGCATTCCTGAGGCAGCCCTCGGTATTATCGGAAGAGAGGCGCAGGGTCTTGAGCCTTTTTTAGGAAAAAGAACGGGATCGGTCTGAAGGGACAACGGGTTTCCGAATGTCGTCGAAGGGAGAAGAGGGGCTTGGAGCAATAAACGAAGAGGGGGGAAAAACTTTTCAATCGTCCGTCAAACTGCTGTCGAAAGGGAAGGGCTCAAAAGTCCTTCCCTTCCTGAAGACTTCAGAAACTTCCTTTTCCTTTCGAGGAGTGCGCGTCTTTCGATCCGAACCAGTAGGCAAGAGCCGCGGTACCGACAAAAAAGAGGATGTTGACGAGAAAAATCGAAATCGGATTGTACGATGGGCCAAGTCCCATGTGAGCCTCCTTTTCGAGTTGAAAAATTCCTCCCCATGATGAATTCTCATCTTCACAGCGGATCTTGAATCTCTTATGCCGTTCTCCGAAGAATTCATCAAATTGATTCTTAGCAAAAAATGGGCCATTTTTGATTATGTTTGGGAACTCTTTCTTTCCCCTCCAAAAATGGAAAAAGAAACCGGGAGGTTTCACCTCTGAAACGCAAATGTTTCAGACGTGAACTGTCTTTCTCACCAATGCCCGCAAATCGTTGCAAAGAGAACAAATCCCGACCGAAACCAGTCGACTCCGCTGCAGTAAGTATCCCCCACCAGAGGTGGGGGCTTTACGATCGCTGGCCCCTCGAAGGGGCCTTATCGCGATCGAAAAACGGTGGTCCGTCTCTCTTCTTGGGTTCCGACCTGAATCCCCCCCCATGAAAAGATGTGGGGTGAAATCCATATTCTGGGATTTTACACATAGCTCATAAACCCAACTCCCGAAATTCTCAAAAATCGGAAGAGAGGCATTGGTCGGAGAGGATCCGATCATCGCTTGCCCTTCTCTGTCCGAAGGAGATCCCGTCCATTCGGCACACCTCCATGACTCTGCCGCAATCTTCTCCACGGGCCCCGAAGAAACTCCGATGTCGAGATCACATATACCTCTCCGCGACATCCCTTCCTTGGTCTCACACATCCATGACCGATGGCGACAAACCCTCTTTCTAGCGTTCGCGTTCCGCATTCCGATTTCTTAAACCTCTTAAAATATTTTCGACCTCTCCTTTCTGCTCCCCCGTTAATAAGTTCGAGGGAGGAGAAAAGAGATTTTTCCGGGAAAATCAAATCATTTTGTTGTCTGGCTCGCAATCATCGCCAGCAAGGACTCCCGATGCTGCTTCGAGACCAGACGGAGATAGCGGATCTCGGAACGAAGGCTCCGCTCCAT
>JAPTWQ010000136.1:0-1329 GCA_028064945.1 Nitrospiraceae bacterium
ATTTAAGAATAACAACATTGGCTTTGATCCTTTCGGAAAGACTGTTAGGATTTCCCGGAGGTTCCGGGCGATTCGAGGGCGGATATTTTATCGATCCTGCGCTGGTGGCGTCCTCCTTCGAACGTGGCATCGAGAAAGATGCGGGTCCAGGCATGGGCCTGCTCCGCAGAGGCTTCCCGACCACCAAAACAGATGACATTGGCGTTGTTGTGGCGGCGGGCAAGACTGGCGGTTTCATCGTTGTAGACGACGGCCGCCCGGATTCCCTTAATCTTGTTGGCGGCGATGGAGACTCCGATGCCGGTGCCACAAAGGACAATACCGAGATTCCCTTCGCCGGAGCAAATTGCGCGGGCGACTTTTTCAGCGAAATCCGGATAGTCGACCGAATCTTCGTTGAAGGTTCCGACATCCAGTAAAGACAGACCATCTTTTTCGAGGTGATGTTTGAGGGATTCCTTCAGAGAAAAACCGGCGTGATCAGAGCCGATGACGATACGGATTTGTGGGGACTCCTTCATGACTCTCACCCTTGGGATGAAATTGTTCCAGAAAGCGGCAGAACTCCTGTCAGCCGGACGAAAAATGATCGCATGCTTTGATCGAAATGTCAATTGTTGTTATTCTTAAATGTAGGTTAAAATTGGATAAAATAAAGAGATCAGTCGTCCTTTTCTTTGTCTGGAACTTCCCGTTGATCTTGATGGGTTGTTCCTCTTCCATCTGGAACAATCCACATGGTCTTTTGGGAGGGCTTTTTGGGGGATCCTCCGAAGCCCGGACAGGACAACAAAATTCAACTTCTTACACAAGGGCTTCCACTGCGTCTTCTTCGACGCCACCCGACCGTCCCGGAAACGGATTTTCGAGTATTTCTCCGCCGAAATTCATTCACATCGTTCCGTTCGAAGAGGGAGATGGTTTCTATCTCCAATGGACGCGAGTCGCCGGTGCGACAGATTATCTGCTTTTTCGCCACGGAGCTCTTGTGGCGGACGTCCCACAAAACGTCTACGAGATGCATGGTCTTCTTCCTTGCCGCTCCTACCGATTTTTTATCTGGAGTTCGAACGGTGCCGTCTTGTCGAAAAAACCTCTGAAAGTCCACGCGCGAACTCTCGGTTGTCTCCGGACGCGCTGAGGTTCTGGGCGCTGTTGATTGACAACAATCGGAAAATCGACCATATCTAAGTCCTTGGAAAATTTTCATGCCACGGTTTGTCGTGTGTGCAGGGAGAGCAGAGGCGTGGAAAAAACTTCTCAATATCCGGGGACCCTGATCGCGATCGAAGGAACGGATGGATCCGGAAAAAGCAGATAATCTGTCGC
>JAPTWQ010000136.1:1339-4881 GCA_028064945.1 Nitrospiraceae bacterium
GATCCCCCAAAAAGCACTCAGGCCGAACTTCTCAAGCATTTCTTCGAGTCTCGCGGCCAAGGGGTCGTCCTGTCCCCTTGCAACACGGCGGAGTTGATCCGGGGAGCGATCTCGAAGCTCAAGGAACGCAACACCCTTGACCCGGTGACATTCTGCTTTCTTTACGCGGCCGATTTCGTCGACAGGTTCGAACATGTGATCATCCCGGCACTGGCCTCCGGCAAGGTCGTTATTGCCGAGCAATATGTCTATACCGTTTTTGCACGGGCGATGATCCGCGGAATCGATAGCGAATGGATCCGGAAAATGTTTGACTTTGCCCTGACTCCGGCGAGGACATTCTATCTGGATGTCCGTTTTGAAGATCTCCTGAACCGGATTCAGTGGAAATCTCGAGATGAAAGGTATTTCGACTATTATGAAGCCGGAATGGACCTGAATCTTGCAAACAGGAAAAAGGATTCTTTTGTCATCTATCAGAAAAGACTGATCGAAATTTACCGGGAAATGGCCTTGGAAAACGAGTTTGAAACCATTGACGCGATGAAGCCGATCCAGCTTCAGCAACAGGAGTTGCGGCATGCCATCTCGCAGATCCTCCGAAATCGGAGTCGCCGCAAAGGTAGACGGTCATGACAAGCCATTCTTTTCCGGGGCGCCTGGTCGTTGTGGAAGGTATTGACGGTTCAGGAAAGTCCACACAGATCGAACTTCTGGAAAACTATCTCCGGATCAAGGGGTTCGGAGTCCTTCGCAACGCCTGGAACTCGAGTCAGGAGATTTCTCCGATCATCAAGAAGGCCAAGAAAAAACAGCTTCTGACCCCCTATGGATTCAGTCTGCTGCATGCCGCGGATTTCAGTTACCGCTATACGCACGAAATCCTCCCCGCCCTGAATGCCGGCAAAATAGTGTTGTCTGACAGATATATCTATACGGCCATCGCCCGTGACGCCGCCCGGGGAATTCCACGGGAATGGCTCGTGAACAATTTCCGATTTGCCATTCGTCCGGATCTTACGTTTTTTTTCCGGATGGATCCGGCCAAGGCCTATGACCGGATCACCCAGGTCCGGGATATCAAATATTATGAAGCGGGACTGGACATGGAATTGTCGATGAGTCCACGGGAATCCTATATTCTTTTTCAGTCCCGGGTACTGGAAGGATATGAGGCGTTGGCAAAGGAGCATGGATTTTCTGTTCTTGACGGTGCGAAGCCTGTCGAAGAGACCCAGCGGTTCGTCCGGCGTCTAGTCAATCCCCTGATCCAGTCCCTTCTTCAGTAAAAGGAACCGCCTTCTGGAGACTTTCCGTACCTCATCCACTGGACAATCACATTCCTTCCTTTTCCCAGATCTTTTTCCATAGTCTGGATCAGCTTGGATTCGTGGTTTCTGGTATCGTCCACATCACCGGGGTCAGCAATCATCAGGTAGGGATCGGCAAAGGAGAGAACAGGCATTCTCCCTCCGGCAAAGAGAAGAGCTTCCCGTGCCAGGGCCGTCAGGCGGGAATACAGGTTCACCCGGTTCAGCTGGTCTGCGGTCAACATGTCTGAATAGGGTTTCATGTTTTTTCGGAAGTCCTGTTCCTGCGGGCTCCGGCTTCGGATGAGTGACAGTGTCACCATCACACGTTCGGGATGGCTGAAACCCTGCAGGTCCTCTTCCAGAAAAAGGGACCCGATATTCGATGTATCCGTGACAGGATGGAAATAGAGAGGGGTCATCGAAAGTGTGCTGATGGCGGAGATGATGACCCGTTCGCGGAGATCGGAAAAAATATCCGGAAAGAGTGTCCTGCCCAGGGCCAGTGTCAGTTTGCGCTGGTAGCGTGAATCCCTGTAGCTTCCGTATTTTCTCGACATTCGTCGCAACGTAAGCCGGGCGGGACTCTCCGAAGGAATATCCCGGCTCCCCCGGTAATATTCCATGAAGAGCCCGTACCGGAGACCTTGTTGGGAAACGGTCAGGGTGTCACTCCGGAACAGGTCCATAATCCGCGAAATCAGAAAGATTCCTGCCGGCAAAATATCAGCCCGGTCTTTCGGAACTCCCAGAACGTCGCTTCTCTGGGAGAGGGACATTTCCCGGACGGAGGACATGATCCGTTCCATTTCTTGTTTTTCAAGGGTGTATTGATGAACGATCGGATAAAGTGGGTATTTCCGGATGCGCTGGGATATCCGTGCCAATTGGCGGACCGTTCCCCCAACACCGACCAGACGGGAGACCGAAGAGACGAGGGATGAAGGAGCTTCGGAAAGGGTCCGGTCGATGAATTTTTCCAGCTTTTTCCATTCGCGCGCATTGGGAGTGCCGTTTTTCCGGAAGAAGAGTTCGGTCAGACGGACGGCTCCCAGGGGAAGTGTGCAGACGGTTTCCATTTGACCTTTCCGGACACTGATGCATTCCGTACTGCCCCCTCCGACATCAAACACAACCCCGTCATCGAGGTCAAGACTGTTCTTGACGCCAAAGTAACTGTAAAATGCTTCTTCTTCACCGGACAAAACTTCGATTTTGTAAGGAAGGTCAGCTTCGAGTGCTTCCAGGACATCCGACTGGTTTTTGGCGTCCCGGACAGCGCTTGTGGCTACGCAACGAATATAGTCTGCCCTGTGGAAGGCGATCAGGGAGGAAAATTTCGAGAGAGCCAATTTTGCGCGATCGAGGGATTCTCGGGTGATGGTTGTCTCGTTGTACATTCCGGATGAAATCCGTGCGGTTTCTTTCTGCTTTTCCACAAGCCAGTAGTCCGAACCCCTGCGCGCAAGGATTTCCAGACGCATCGAATTTGATCCGATATCGATGATCGCGATTTTTTCAAGACCCATATCCAGCCTCCCTGGTCCATTGGCGTGTGCCGGACTTTTTGTGAGTATAGAGCATTTTGGGGTGCGAACAATACGGCCTCCACTTAAGATTGGGAGAGCAAACAGATGAACATGGGAAGATCCTGCGGAAACGATGGGAGATGCTGGCTCATCCTTTTGGGGATTGTATTTCTTCTGCCGACGGTCAGTCCGGCTTCGGCGGATCCATTGTCGCCATCTCCAACGGCAGTCGTGCCGAATGGGGCCGGGGCTACCTCCACCCCATCGGGGAATCCGTCCGGAGCCTCCGGTTCGGAGAAGGACAAAGGGAAAAAGAAGAATTTGCCGGTTCGACCTGCCCCATCCAATTCTGCGAAAAAACTTCCCGCAGCTTCGAAGCCGTCTTTGCAGACCCTGTCGCACAAGAAGAAAAAAAATCTCTCTCCGCCGGCCCTGACACGAAATGGACCCGATGCTCTGGCAGCGTACCGGCATACTTGGAATCCCATTACGGGTGGACCCGAATTCCTGCCTCTGGCGGATACCCTGCCGGAGGGAGAGCTGAACGGCAGGATGTTTTTCTATTCCCGTTTTACGGAAGCTCAGTACACAGACTCCGGTGGCATCCAGAGTTTGCCGAATGGATATTATGAAACCCAGCTTCTCCTCCTGGGGGCCATCTATTACGGTCTGACGAGCAACGATGAACTGGTGTTGCTCCCAT
>JAPTWQ010000061.1 GCA_028064945.1 Nitrospiraceae bacterium
TAGGGGCCAGAAACATCGCAAAGGTCGCCGTAAACCGGCCTGAGTTCTCAACCCGTCAAAAAACAGGTTAGGGAAAAGCTCCGGCCTTCAGCCGGGGTTGTTTGCCAGAGAGGGATTCCATGGCGATATTCGGAATCCGCTTCGTTTTTTCTCCTTGAAATTTCCTCACAGCCCCAGTCAAATGAAAGGGACGTCAATGATAAAAGTCCAGGGATACGCCGCAAAAGGGGCAAAAAGCCTCCTCGAACCTTTCTCTTTCGAAAGGAGGGATCCGGGAGCAAAGGATGTCGTGATCGAAATCCTTTATGCCGGCATTTGCCATTCGGATATTCATCAGGCTCGCGATGAGTGGGGCGGGGCCCGTTTCCCGATGGTCCCGGGCCACGAGATTGCCGGCAGAGTGATTGCGACAGGGTCCGGTGTGACGCGTTTCGCGGTCGGCGACCTGGCCGGAGTCGGTTGCATGGTCGATTCCTGCCGTGTCTGCCCTTCCTGCCGGGAAGGGGAGGAGCAGTTCTGCGATTCCGGACCCGTATGGACCTATAATTCCGTCGAGAGAGATGGAAAAACTCCGACATACGGGGGATATTCCAACCTGATCGTCGTTTCGGAAGACTTCGTCCTTCATATGCCTGAGAATCTGCCGCTGTCCCATGTAGCGCCCCTTCTGTGCGCCGGAATCACGACCTATTCGCCACTTCGCCGGTTTCGTGTCCAGGAAGGAAGCGAGGTCGGCGTCGTGGGCCTGGGAGGCCTTGGACACATGGCGATCAAGTTCGCCCGGGCCATGGGGGCGCGCGTCACCGTCTTCAGCACCTCTCCCGGGAAGGAGGATGACGCACGGAGGCTGGGAGCCTACGACTTCGTCCTGACGAAAAAAAATGGGTGGGGCACGGAAGTGGCGAACCGGTTCGACCTGATGGTGGATGCTGTTTCGGCCGATCATGATCTCGCTCCCTATCTCGGCGCCCTTCGGAAGGACGGAGCGGCCGTCCTTCTGGGCGTTCCCGAGAAGCCGTTGTCGATCCACTCCTTTCTTCTCATATCCCGGCGAAGGAACCTGACCGCTTCCCTGATCGGAGGGGTTCGGGAGACGCAGGAAATGCTCGACTATTGCGGAAAGAGCGGGATTGTGTCCGATATCGAGCTGATCCCGATACAGAAGGTGAACGAGGCCTATGACCGGACACTGGCCGGTGATGTTCGATACCGCTTCGTGATCGACATGGCCACACTGAAAACAGGCAAATAGAAAGGAGTTCCTCCGATGGGAGAATGGATCGACCGAGGATTTGCGTATCGCTCGGCACCGGAGGGGGCTGGAAAGGTCCCTGGAATTGTCATCCTGATGGAGGCCTACGGGGTCAACGAACATTTCAGGAGGCTCACCGAGCGTCTGTCTTCATGGGGAATGATGGCCGTCACCCCGGATCTTTACCATCGTCTGCCCAGGGAGCGGCGGGTGGTTTCCTATGATGACAGGGAGACGGCCATGAACAACCTGTCGCGGATGAAGGATGCGGAGGCCCGGGAAGATGTCGTGCGTACAGTGCGTCTTCTCAAAGAGGACTCCCGGGTCGATGGGGAAAGGATCGCTGTGGTAGGATTCTGCATGGGGGGGCGCCTGGCCTTCCTGTCCGCTGAATGGCTTGGAAGGGAGATCCATTGTGCCGTCTCCTTTTATGGAGGTGGTATCGGGGCTCCGAAGGGCTACTTTCCGGGTCAGACGGAGGTGCCCCTTTCCCATGTCGAAAAAATTGAGGCCCGGCTCCTTCTCTTTTACGGAGAGACGGACGCCTTCATACCTGCGGAAGAGCGGAACGCCGTGTCGGACGCGCTTGAAAAGGCGGGAAAGAGATTTCGTATGATCACCTATCCTGGAGCCGGTCATGGATTTTTCTGTGAAGACCGTTCAGCCTATCATCGGGAATCGGCGGAGGCCGCCGAAAAGGAAATGCAGTCCTTTCTGGGCAGCTGTCTGGGTCTTTCGGTGTCCTAGTGCAGACAATCGTCCGATAAGTTTTTTGAAGGGCGAACATTTTTGCGAAGAAGCCCGCCGAAGGAAGCCAAATCTCGGGAGGAATCCTATCGATGGCTGAGAACATTCTGTCCCAGGACGAGGTCAACGCCCTGCTGCGGGGGATCGTCGAAGGAGATATCGAGACCCAGAAGCCCGAGGTCCAGGAAGAAACGGGTAAGAAAACGCGTGAATACAATCTGGCGAGCCAGGAGCGGGTCATTCGCGGAAGGATGCCCACTCTCGAGATCGTCAACGAACGGTTCGCGAGGTTCTTTCAGGTCACCCTCTCATCGACTCTTCGGAAGGCCGTCGAATTTTCCCCGGTCTCCACTGAAATGATCAAGTTCGGTGAGTTCATCAAAAAGGTGGCGCTTCCTTCGAATATCAATATCCTTCGTCTCGAACCCATGAAGAGGAATTTTCTCCTGATCATCGACGCCCGGATGGTCTATCTGCTGGTCGACCATCTCTTCGGAGGGGTCGGGCGTGGACATGTGAAGGTCGAAGGACGCGATTTTTCTCCAATCGAAAATCGAATCACCCGCAACATATTGAACCAGGCCATCGGGGATTTCGAAAAGGCCTGGGCTCCTGTGCACCACATTGGAGTCACGTATATCCGCTCTGAAATCAATCCCCAGTTTTCCGCGATCGTCTCTCCCACCGAAATGGTCATTTCCCTGACATATCGTCTCGATATCGATGGTCAGGGCAGACCGGTCTATATCTGCATCCCCTATTCGACCATTGAGCCAATCAAGGAAAAGCTATACACGGGATTCCAGAGCGACCAGTACGAAGTCGATCACCGCTGGATCCTGAGGCTTCGCCAGCAGCTCGACTCCATTCCCGTCAGGCTTGTCGCCGAACTCGGAAGATCGAAAGCCCGACTGTCCGAGGTCATGTCCTGGAAGCCTGGAGATGTGATCTATCTCGACCAGTATGTGGACGATCCCATCAATCTCACCATCGAAAAGGCTCTTCGTTTCAGGGGCAGGCCCGGAGTTTACCGATCGAACCGTGCAGTGCGCATTGAAGAACGAATTTTTCCCGACCTAACGGATGTGAAGAGGGGCGAAGAGGAGGACTCGAGAGAGTAGGAGATTTTTTGGATTCAGTGCCGTAATGAAGCTAAATGGGGAATTTCTTTTTTAATTCTTTCCCGTCCTGAAATGAATTCCCAGCTGTTAAAATTTCCCGATCTATGATGCTCTCCCGGACCTGCCCGTCAGGAAATTCCTGAACTAAAAGAAATCGCCGTTAGTCTCCTGCCAGGATCGATTTATCATTTGGAAAATATACAGAGGGTCTTGCAAAACTCCAGCCCCCCTTAATTTATTGTGAAGACTTTTAAGTATTTGTATTATATAATAATTCCATCATTTCCTTCTTTTAACCCCAGGAGGTTCGAGGAAATTTTCCCCAATCTGGAGACGCATTCAACGATCCCTGTTTCCCCGGATCGAGGATTGCTTGGGTCCTTTGACGGAAGAGCACCGAAAGATCGTGGCAATTCTCGAGATTGTCCGGACCTGGGATCAGGTCCGACAGAGCCGGAGGGGAACAGGGCGTCCTCCGCACGACGGGTGGCCGATCGCCCGGGCCTTTGTGGCCAAAGCGATCCTGAACCTGTCCTCGACCCGGGCGCTGATCGAACGTCTTGGGGCCGATGCGACGCTTCGCCGGATTCTGGGATTCCGGAGCGGAAGGTCCCTGCCGCACGAGTCGGCCTTTTCCCGGGCTTTCGGGGTTCTTGCCCGGACCGAGATCTCCGAGCGGACCCATGCCGCCCTGGTCGATCGTTTCGTGAAAGATTCCGGGATTGCCCATGCCGCCTTTGACGCCTCGGCCATCCCCGCCCGGGAAAAGGCCCGCAATACCCGGAAGTCGATGGCAGTGAAGATCAAAAGGAAGCGGGGACGACCGAAGAAGGGAGAGACGGTTCCGCCGCCCGAGGTGTCGGGAGTGGCCCGTATCATTCCGATGAAACCGTCCGCTATGAAGCGGGCCCTTCCCGGGGACTGTTCGTGGGGCGCCAAGAGGAACAGTCAGGGACAATACGAGGTCTGGAAGGGTTACAAGCTTCCTGTCTCGGTCGTGGAGGGAGGGTTGCCCGTCTCCTGTCTTCTGACCTCGGCCTCGCTTCATGACAGCCAGGCCGCTCCGTTCCTTCTGAAGAAGACGGCACGGAAGGTTCAGGGATACTGCCTGGCGGACGCCGCTTACGATGCGGCCTCCCTTCGAACACTCGCGAAGGGGCTTGGGCTGGTTCCCGTCATTGACCAAAACCCCCGGAGAGGGGAGAAGATTCCGATGGAGCCCGACGGGGCGCTTCGGTACAAGACCCGGACGCAGGTGGAGCGGTTCTTTGCCCGGCTCAAGGACGAATTCGGAGGCCGCATGATCTTTGTCCGGGGGAACAGGAAAGTGATGGCCCACCTGATGTACGGGGTGTTGGCGATCCTGGCCGACCAGCTTCTCGCAAGCGTCTCGTAGCGATCGCTTTCCCGGGGTCCAACGGAGAAGATCCTCCCTTCCCGTAACGGCGGGATCGGGAAAGATGCGTCCGGACACCGGCCTGATTTCAGAAATCTGGATCCTTTTTCGATCCAAAAGACCTCCCGGAGGGCTGAAATTCGATCCATCATCAAAATGTGATCGAAAAACGAGTTTTCAACAGGGTTTCGCAAGAACTATTTTTGGAGTTTTGCAAGACCCTCTAGTGTGTTCAAAAATGATCTCAATCAAAAAGGCATGGTAAAACCAATCGGGCTTTCAGCCCGATCTTTTTTTCTCCACGCGGGCTATGCTGGTTCTATTTT
>JAPTWQ010000121.1 GCA_028064945.1 Nitrospiraceae bacterium
GACAAGATCCGCATCGCCGTTGAGCTCGATCTTCTTGGCGTCGACTATATTGAGGGGGGATGGCCCGGAGCCAACCCGAAAGACATAGAGTTTTTTCGCAGAATCAAGGAAATTCCCCTGTCGAGAAGCAAGATGGCCGCTTTTGGTTCAACGAGAAAAGCGCACAACAGGACCTCCGAAGATCCGGTTTTAAAAGCCCTCCTGGCGTCAGAGACGCCTGTTGTGACGATTTTCGGAAAGTCCTGGTCCCTCCATGTGAAGGAGGTTCTGAACGTCTCAGCGGCCAAGAATCTCGAAATGATCAGGGAAAGTGTGGCCTTCCTAAAAGATCATGGGCGGGAAGTCGTTTACGATGCGGAGCATTTTTTTGATGGGTACAAGGATGCTCCCGACTTTGCGATCGATACGATCAGGGCTGCTTCCGATGCCGGTGCCGACTGGATTGTCCTGTGTGATACCAACGGAGGAACCCTTCCATGGGAAACTTCCGAAATTTTCAGCGAGACAAAAAAGGCTGTTTCCACTGCACTGGGAATTCATGCACACAATGACTGCGAGATGGCGGTGGCCAACAGTCTCAGTGCCGTCAGGCTCGGGGCCCGCCAGATCCATGGAACGATCAACGGGATCGGAGAACGTTGCGGAAATGCCAACCTGCTCTCTGTCATGGCCAACCTCTCTCTCAAGATGGGCATTGATGTCTCGACGCCCGAGTCATTGTCACGCCTCAAGCACCTGGCATCCCTTCTTTTTGAGCTTCAGAATCGTCCTCTTCCCAAGAATCTTCCTTTTGTGGGAGAGTCGGCATTTGCCCACAAGGGGGGTGTCCATGTTCATGCCATCCGGAAAAACAGCCGGGCTTACGAACATATCGATCCGGCTTCCGTGGGAAACAGGCAGAGAATTCTCCTTTCCGAGCACTCGGGCAAGAGCAACCTGATTGAAAAAGCCCGTCAATACGGAATATCGATGGATGGGGAAAGCCCGGAAGCGGAAAAGATTCTTCATCGCCTGAAAGAGCTTGAGCATCAGGGATTCCAGTTTGAGGGTGCCGAAGCTTCGTTCGAGCTTTTGATGCGTTCGGCCATGGGAACCATGCAGCCTTTTTTTACGATCGAATTTTTCCATATTCTCATGGACCAGCAGTCTTCGCATCACGGCGGGCTTTCCGAGGCGACCATGCGCATTCGTGTCGGAGAGAGCCACGAGCATACGGCGGCATTGGGCAATGGACCCGTCAATGCCCTTGACCTGGTTCTCCGGAAAGCCCTGACCCCGTTCTATCCGGAAGTCTCGAAAATCAGGCTTGTCGACTACAAGGTGAGGGTGCTGACAGGGGATCGCGGGACGAGTTCGGGGGTCAGGGTCCTGATTCAGTCCGGGGTCGGCACGGAACTTTGGGGAACGGTCGGTGTTTCGGAAAATGTGATCAGTGCAAGCTTGATGGCACTCAAAGACAGTATCGACTACTGGCTCTTGAAATCGGGAGTACTGCCAAAGTGATGAATGAATCCGCTGAAAATTCCCTCTGGCCTCTGGCCGAAGTTCACCCTACGGCGATTGTCGGCGATGGTGTGGAGCTCTCACCAGGGGTCCGGATCGGCCCGTGGTGCTCCATCAAGGGTCCGGCTTCCATTGGTCCGGGGACGGTTCTTATGGAACGTGTTTCTGTCGGGCCATGGGTTGTCATGGGGCGCAACAATATTGTTCATATGGGAGCAGTGATTGGACATGCCCCCCAGGACCTCTCCTACCATGGAGAGGAAACATGGACACATATCGGGTCAGACAACGAAATCCGGGAGTATGTGACGATTCATCGGGGATCCCGGTCCGGTCTCAGGACGGTGATCGGGGACCACAATCTCCTGATGGGCCTATCCCATGTGGCCCATGATGTCGAGATCGGGAATCGTGTCATTCTGGCAAACGGAGCCCTCCTGGCGGGACATGTTCATGTCGGGGACCAGGCCTTTGTGTCGGGAGGCGTTCTTGTTCACCAGTTTGTTCGGATCGGAAGGCTTGCCCTTCTCAGAGGGGGATCCCGTACCAGCCGCGATGTGCCTCCTTTTTGTATCATGGACGGAACCCACACCGTCCGCTCCCTGAACAGGGTCGGACTCAAGAGGGCAGGGGTATCGGCGGAGGAGCGGGCCAGCCTCAAAAGGGCCTTCCGGATCCTGTTCGGACATCGCAGGATGGAGAAAGAGGCCCTGATCCGCCTTGAAACCGATTCCAGTCCTCTTGTCCGGGAGCTTGTCCGATTCATCAGGGATTCAAAGAGGGGCGTTTGTCACGGAACGGGCAGCCTGCCTGATATTGACACGGAAATGGGTGTTGACTATGATTAGGGGTCATTTTTTAGGAAGGGATGGGCAATGAAAAGATCAGATATCGTTCGACATGTTCTTGAAGATGGTGAAAATCAGGAGCTTACGGCCCGCTCTGTGGGCAAGATCTTTGATTTTTTTCTTGAAGAAATCGCAAGTTCGCTTGAGCGTGGCGAAGATGTCAAGATTTCAGGCTTCGGGACATTTATCGTTCGAAAAATCAAGGCAAGGCCCGGCAGAAATCCCCGGACAGGCGAGCCTGTCCCGATTCCGGAGCATCATACGGTTCTGTTCCACCCTAGCCGGTCTTTTTTCAAAAAGTAGTCGCGAGGGAATCCAATGGTTTCCCGCCCCCAGAAAAAGTTCCGGATCGGCGAGGTTTCCAGGATGCTGGGCGTTTCTCCCTCGACACTCCGTTACTGGGAAAGCGTCATACCTCTTCTTTCCCCCATGAAGACCCCCGGAGGTCAAAGGGAATATACGGAAGAAGATGTCCGGTTTCTGGGACGCATTGCTCAGCTGGTCAGGAATGAGGGACGTTCTCTTGAAGGAGCCAGGGAACTTCTCATGAACGGCAAAGGGGAGCAGTCGGCGGTTCTTCTCTGGGATCTGCTGACCGAAGTGCGCAAGGCACTTCAGGTCATGGAAAGAAATGATAACGAAATCGGGGCGTAGCGCAGCCCGGTAGCGCACTCCCTTGGGGTGGGAGTGGTCGAAGGTTCAAATCCTTTCGCCCCGACCAATTTTGGAGGAGTTCCATTTTTCTGGGGCTCCTCTTTTTTATTTGCAGCGTTTTCTATTTGCGGCGGAAGTTTTTGGCCGGAGGATCCTTTCTCCAGTGTTTCCTTCCCGCTCTGATCCCTTTCACGGCCCATTGCAGATACGGGTGCCGGGTATCATAATGTTTCTTGACCCGGACCGGATGGCCTTTCCCAACATTAGGATATCAATTGACTTTTTCAGAAAAAGAACCCCTGATCCTGATTTCAAACGATGACGGTATCGATTCGGACGGGATTCGTGTCCTGGAAGAAGCTGCGGAAGGGTTCGGACAGATCGTCGTGGTTGCCCCGGACCAGGAGCGGTCTGCCGCATCCCATGCCCTGACACTTCACCAGCCCCTGCGCTATACCATGCGACGGGCCAACCATTATGCCGTCAATGGAACGCCCACCGACTGCATCAATCTTGCCCGCTTTGTCATATTGCCGAGAAAGCCCGATCTTGTCCTTTCCGGCATCAATCACGGATCAAATCTTGCCGACGATGTCACTTATTCAGGGACGGTGTCTGCCGCTTTCGAAGGTTCTCTCCTCGGGTCCCTTTCAATGGCTTTCTCGCTTGAAAGTCCCGAAGCGGAAGGAATGGCTTTCCAGCTTGACACGGCCTATCATGTTGCCCGCCATCTGATTGGAAAAATGCTGGAACGTCCTTCTGATCCGCAGGTGCTGTATTCTGTCAATATTCCGAACCGTTCGAGGGAAAACCTTTCCGGAATAAGGGTCACCCATCTGGGCAAGAGGATCCTGAATGAAAACAATATCATCCGCAAGGAAGATCCGAGAGGGCGCCCGTATTTCTGGATTGGCCTGAATTCGAGGGATTATGAGCCCGATCCCCACTCTGACCTTCATGCGATCGACCATGGGTATGTCTCCGTTACGCCGCTTCACCTGGACCTGACTCATTTTCCGTCGATGGAAACGATTGCGGCGTGGGAGCAGGACGGTTCCATGAAAGATGCAGCCAATCCTGCCAGTCCGGACAACGGGTCGGCTCCCGGGAGGGGAGCCCTGTGATGGACGCGGTGCGGCCGGGGACTGCCCCGTGAGGCTGACTTGATGACAGCCCATCAGTCAAGAGAATACAGGAACAACGTCGTTTCCGAGCTGTCCCGGGCTTTTCCGAGGGCCGATCCCCGTCTTTTTTCTGCGATCCTGAAAAATCCCCGGGAATCTCTCTTCCCGGAAATTCCTGTCGAATCCCTCTACGGAGAAGAAAGAGCGGGAGGCTTTGCCGGGAGGCCCGCTCCTTCTGTTTTTGAGGTTTCAAAGATTCTTGTGGAGTCCGGGATCCAGAAGGGGGATCAGGTTCTTCTCGTTGCGCCAACGGACCCTTATTTTTTGCTCATTTTGTCTGAGCTGACCCTCAGAATTTCAATTTTTGAGGAAAATCCCTCGATTGCGGAGGAACTTTCTGTTGCTGTTTGCGACCTGGGGCTTCCCCATATCAAGATTGCCCGGGACTATTCGATGTTCGAGGCGATTTCCCGGGGGAAAAAGATCATACATGTCGATTTTTCCGGAAAAGATACTTCCCTGCTGGAGTTTTACCGCAGGATCCCGGAGGCCATGCTGTTTTGCTACGTATTTGAAAATGAAACGACAATGGAGAGAACCACATGTTTTTGACCCCATCCTTTTTAAATTCCCTGACCGGCAAGAACGAACCCATTAAAACCCTTGAGCCGGGCAAGGTCTCGATGTATGTCTGCGGAGTGACTGTCTATGACGACTGCCATCTGGGTCATGCAAGAAGCCAGATTGTTTTCGATACGGTGAACCGGATGCTTCTGACTCTTGGCTATCAGGTCCGCTATGTTCGAAATATTACCGACATCGACGACAAGATCATCAAAAAAGCCCATGATTCAAACCGGACGATTGGGGAGATCACCTCTACCTACATCGATTCTTTTCACTCCGACATGAATCGCCTGAAAATTCTTCCTCCATCGGTTGAACCGCGTGCGACACTTTATCTCGACCATATGATCGAGCTGATCCAGACGCTGATCGACAAGGGGCATGCCTATATCAAGGATGGGAGCGTCTATTTCCGGGTCAGAAGCTATTCGGCTTATGGAGAGCTGTCCCACCAGCAGATTGCCGAGCTCAGGTCCGGAGCGCGGGTTGAGTCGGATGAAGGCAAGGAGGATCCGCTTGATTTTGCTCTCTGGAAAGCTGTGAAAGAGGGGGAGCCCAGTTACGATGCTCCTTTTGGCGCCGGGCGGCCAGGGTGGCATATTGAATGTTCGGCGATGAGCCTTCATGAGCTTGGGGAGTCGTTCGATATCCATGGAGGGGGACTGGACCTTCTCTTTCCCCACCATGAAAATGAACGGGCCCAGAGCGAAGCTGCAACCGGAAAGACATTTGTCACGACATGGATCCACAACGGCTTTGTCACCATCAACGATGCGAAGATGGCGAAGTCTCTCGGGAACAGCTTCCGGATAGCCTCTTTTTTTGAGACATCTCCTTTCAAGGACCCCGTTACGGCTGAATGGCTCCGGATCTTTTTCCTCTCGACCCATTACCGTTCCCCGGTGGATATTTCGGAGGAGTCTCTTGGCCATGCAAAGGCTTCCCTGGACAGCCTTCATGAGTTCCAGATCCGTCTTGAGAAGGTGGCAAAGTCCAGGGGGATTGTGCCGGGCCCATTGTTTTCCGGACCGTCAGGCCGGTTCCTGAAGGCCCTGTCGAACGATATGGATACCGCCGTTGCCCTCCGGATCCTCCATGAAACAAAGACCTCCCTGAATCCCATGCTCGATGCGGGAGGGGATCCTTCCGAATCGGATCTTTCCGGCGCCTTGAGGCTTCTTTTGACGGTCAGGGAAATTTTCGGAATTCTTGAGGTTCCCTCCGAAGAATGGGTTTTCGGCAAAGGTGAGAAGGGGTCTTCAAATATGGCCCTGTCTGTTGCCGAAGCCGAAGCGATGATCCGAAAGAGGGAGGAAGCCAGGGCTGCAAAAAATTTCCAGAAGGCCGATGAGATCCGTGATCGTCTGAGACAGGCCGGATATGAACTGATGGACAATCCGGGAGGTCTGCCACGGATCAGGAGGATATAGCCGGACCTCCACTTGTTGGAGGTCTGAGAGCGGTACTTGAGATCCTGAGGCATGACCCCAAGAGGGTGGCCCGGCTTTACCTCAAGGACGATCACAAGCCGGACCAGCGAAGGATGGAGATTGTGGCCAAGGCCAGGTCTCTCGCCATTGCGGTCGATTTCCTTGGGAGGGAGGCTTTTGACCGCATTTCAGGGGATCTGGTCCACCAGGGTGTTGTCGCGCTTCTTGAACCTGTGGAGATGCTGGACCTCGATACGTTCCTTGGAGGTTTTGACGCTCTCTGTCCTCCGTCTCCCCTGGTCATGGTTGACGGGGTTCTCGATCCCAGGAACCTGGGCGCGCTTCTCCGGACATGCGATGCGGCCGGAGTCAAGGGGGTCCTGATGCCAAAAAGACGGGTGGCTCCATTGTCTGCGGTTTGTGCCAAGGCTTCTGCCGGAGCGATGTTCACGCTTCCTCTTGTCCGATGCGGGAATCCTGCGAATACCATTCTGGCTCTCAAGAAGGCTGGCTATGGTATCGCAGCCCTTTCCCTCGAGGGGGAGGCTGTCTATGGAACCCGTTTCCCGGACCCTCTGGTTGTTGTGATCGGATCAGAAGAAAAGGGGGCCTCCCGGCCGGTGCTCAAGATTTCCGACTGGAAGGTCCGTCTTCCGATGAAAGGGCAGATTGATTCCCTGAACCTTTCCGTTGCGGCCGGAATATTTTTGTACACACAAATAGACATGAGGGGGAAGTGACCGCCAGAAGATCCCTCCACTGGTGTTCCCGGAAGGAGTTCATGAAATGATGATGCGCCGATTTTTAAAAAAAACGGCCGTTGCACTGATGATCCTCCCGTTTCTTTTCACTTTCGGAGGGCCGTCATTTGCAAACAGCGCTGAAGTCCCGGACGCGACCCGGACGATTCCGGATGCTCTTGCCCAGGCGATGGGTCTTCAGGTTTTTGACGACAGGATCCTTGCGCCGGATCTTGCTGCTCCGAATACATCCGGTGTCATGCATCACCTCTCGGACTACAAGGGCGATCTTGTCGTCCTGAATTTCTGGGCGACATGGTGTGTTCCCTGCCGAAAAGAAATCCCTTCACTCGACGCTTTTTCCAGAAAGTGGTCCGGATCCGGTGTCCGGGTTGTTTCTGTCGCTATGGACAGAAGAATCGGTCATGTGACAGAGTTCATGAAGAAGGTCCCGGTTTCCTATCCGGTACTGCTGGGCAGAAAAGGGAGAATCGACTCCCGGTATTTTGGCCTGGGAATTCCCCAGACCTATCTGATCGATTCACGGGGATATCTGATCGGTCGATTGACCGGTCCGCGGGACTGGCTCTCACCTGATGCGGAAAAGCTTGTCGGAGCGATCCTTTCCAGTGGAAAGGGCTCTGCGGGAAAAAAGCTCCCGTAGAGAAAAGATCTCCCGAGCAATCCTGGTCAAAACTGGAAAAAAGACACAAGACAGGAGATTCAATGAGAAGACTCAGAATTGGACTTGCCCAGATGAACCCGACGGTCGGGGATATTGAAGGGAATCTTGCAAAGATCCGTCAGCTTATAGAGCATGCCAGATCCGAACATGTCGATATCATTGCGTTTCCTGAGCTTGCCATCACGGGTTATCCTCCTGAAGACCTTCTTCTTCGACCGTCTTTCATAGAGAAAAACAGGGAAGCACTCGACTCGCTTCTTCCGCTTGCAACGGACCTGATGGTCGTGGTCGGATTTGTCGACCGCAAGGACGACATCTACAACGCTGCCGCGATTCTCTACAACGGCAAAATCCATGGAGTCTACCACAAGCAGTATCTTCCAAACTATGGCGTATTCGATGAAAACAGGACCTTTCAGGAAGGGACCGAGAACCCTGTCATCCTTTTTCGGGGAATGCGGATAGGGATCAATATCTGCGAAGATATCTGGTATCCCAAGGGGCCTCTTTATCATCAGGCTCTCTACGGGGATGCCGAGATCATCGTCAATCTCTCGGCCTCTCCCTTTTATGCAGGAAAAAGGGAGGTTCGGGAAAGGATGCTCCAGACGAGGGCTGCGGACAATACCACCTATATCGCCTATATCAATACGGTCGGAGGTCAGGATGAGCTCGTTTTTGACGGACAGAGCCTCCTGATCGGTCCTGAAGGGGAGATCGAGGCCCGGGGAAAGGCCTTTCAGGAGGATTTCATGATCTGCGAAGTCGACCTGGACCATGTGTTTCGGGTCAGGCTTCACGATCCAAGGCGTCGCAAGGACAAGCGTCTGCCATCACAGAGTGATCCTCTATGGGATGCTCCGGTCTCCATCTGGGAGATCAGGGACACCGTCAAAAGGGCATCCAACCCTGTTCTTGAAAGATCTCCGCTCAAGAGGCCCAAAAAAACTCTTCCGCTCGATGCGGAAGATGAAATTTACCAGGCTCTTTGCCTTGGGGTGAGGGACTATGTCCAAAAGAACCGCTTCAAGGAGGTTCTGGTCGGGCTTTCCGGGGGAGTCGATTCGGCTTTGGTTGCAGCGATTGCCGTCGATGCTTTGGGCGAAGAAAATGTGCATGGTCTCTTCATGCCTTCCCAGTTTACATCCCAGGAGAGTTTCGAGGATGTTTTCGCCCTTTCAACCAATCTTGGGATCAAGATCCAGACATTGAACATCTCCCAGATCTATGGGGCTATGCTTGATACCTTGCAGCCTCTTTTCGGGGCTCTTCCCGCTGACACCACGGAGGAAAATCTCCAGGCCAGGATCCGGGGGCTCTGGATGATGGCTCTTTCCAACAAGTTCCACTGGATGGTTTTGACCACCGGAAACAAGTCGGAGATGAGTGTGGGATACATGACCCTCTATGGCGATATGGCCGGAGGTTTCGCGGTTCTTAAGGATGTTCCCAAAACACTTGTCTACGATCTGGCCACCCGGGTCAATCTTTCGAAGCCCGGACGGATTCCCCAGAGAATTCTTCTCAAAGAACCGACGGCGGAGCTCAGGCCAAACCAAAAAGATTCCGATTCTCTTCCGCCATACGAGATTCTCGACCCGATCATGCGTGCCTACGTTGAGGAAGATATGGGATATGCGGAGATTGTTGCGCGCGGACACGATCCGGTGACGGTGGCAAAGATCCTGCGCCTGATCGTTGGAAGCGAATACAAGAGACGACAGTCACCTCCCGGTGTTAAAATATCCCTGCGAGCATTTGGTAAAGACTGGCGAGTTCCGGTGACCAACCAGTTCAAGGGGAACTAGGCCATATTCCAGGACATTTTTTCAGAGAGACATGTCCTGCCGACCAATCGGAAACAAGGAGGATAATCGTTGCCAACGATTTCTATTGAGGAAGCGATTGACCACATCAAGCACGGTCGCATGATCATCCTGAGCGATGACGAAGACCGTGAAAACGAGGGCGATTTTGTCATCGCTGCTGAGTTTGCAACCCCCGAGGCAATCAATTTCATGGCGAAGTACGGCCGGGGACTGATCTGTGTCACCCTGACCCAGGAGAAGGCTGAAAAGCTTCATCTGGATCCGATGGCTGCCATCAACGAAGCCACTTACGGTACGGATTTCACGATCAGTGTCGATGCGAGAGACGGAATCACGACAGGTATTTCCGCCCATGACCGCTCCCTCACCATCCAGAAGATTGCCAATCCGGATGCGCTTCCCGGAGACCTTGTCCGTCCCGGACATATCTTTCCGATCCGTGCCAAGGAAGGGGGAGTCCTGAAGCGGGCCGGGCAGACCGAGGGCTCCGTTGACCTGGCCCGTCTTGCCGGTGTGATTCCCGTCGGAGTGATTTGCGAGATCCTCAATGAAGACGGGACGATGGCGCGGTTTCCCGATCTTGAGATCGTCTCGAAGGAGCACAATATCCCCATCGCGACAGTGAGAGACCTGATTGCCTACAGGGTTCGCCAGGAAAAGCTGGTCTGCCAGGTTGCCGAAGCGGATCTTCCAACGGAATATGGTCATTTCCGCGCAGTGGTTTTCGAGGACATGGTCGATCAGGGCCCCCATTTTGCTTTGGTCAAGGGGGTCATCGATCCGGAAAAACCCATCCTTGTCCGGGTTCATTCAAGCTGTCTCACCGGGGATATCTTCCACTCGCTGAGATGCGATTGCGGTCCGCAGCTGCAGGAATCTCTCCGGATGATCGAGGCCGAGGGCAACGGGATCCTTTTGTACATGAACCAGGAGGGGCGCGGTATCGGCCTTGCCAACAAGATCAGGGCCTACAAACTTCAGGAACAGGGATACGATACGGTCGAGGCGAACATCAAGCTCGGTTTCAAGGATGATCTGAGGGATTATGGGATTGGGGCGCAGATTCTTCATATCCTTGGAGTGAAAAAGCTTCGCCTGATTACAAACAACCCAAGAAAGATCGTCGGAATTGCCGGTTATGGTCTCGAAGTTGTTGCACGGGTCCCACTCGAGATTGCTCCACGGGAGAAAAACCGCGTCTATCTGACGACCAAGCGGGATAAGCTCGGTCATCTTCTGAGCCAACTATAGGAGCGAAATTGAATCTTGTCCGCCATTTGCCCAATGTGCCACCCAAGGATGCCGTTTCCCGGATCCTTGTTGTTGTCTCGTATTTCAACAGCATCGTCACAGACCGTCTTCTGGAGGGCTGCCTGTCCGAACTCGAACGGAAAGGTGGTACAGGTCTGACTGTCGATCTTTACCGGGTTCCCGGAGCGATGGAGATTCCCTATATCCTCTCGGTTGTCCTTCCGGAAAAGCGCCATGTGGCGGCCATTGC
The DNA here is from genome assembly GCA_028064945.1 of Nitrospiraceae bacterium. Next base: position 10,942 of record JAPTWQ010000121.1, read on the forward strand.
GCTCGGATGCGTCATCCGTGGTGAAACAGGCCATTACGATGCGGTCGTTTCCGGTGTGACTTCAGGGGTCATGAACCAGTCCCAGCTTCACGGTGTTCCTGTTGTATTTGGCGTCCTGACGACGAATACCCTGATGGAAGCTCTCGACAGGGTTGGAGGCAAGGCTGGCCACAAAGGGGTCGATGCGGCCGTTTGCGCTCTTTTCATGTCCGGCCTTTCTGAACAAGCTGAATCGGTGAGCCATTGACGGACAAGGGCATAAAAAAGAACGCACAGTCGATGGGCCGTTCCCGGAGAAATGCGCTCAGGGATGCGAGGGTCATGGTTCTCGAGGCGCTTTTTTCCAGGGAGTATGCTGATGGAAATGTCTTATCTCCCGTGGATGTCTTTCCTGCGAAGGATTCTCTCGATCATAAAAGCCGGGATTTCCGCGATCGGCTTCTTTTGGGCATCCAGGAAAATCAGCCGGTTCTCGATGGCCTGATCGCCGACACCGCCTCAGGCTGGACCATCGACCGGATGGCCAAGGTCGAACGGAACATATTGCGCATCGGGGCCTATGAAATTCTCTATGAGAAGGATGTTCCGTTCAGGGTCAGCATCGATGAGGCCCTTGAGATGGCCCACCAGTATTGTGAGCCTGAAGCGGTTGCCTTTATCAACGGGATCCTTCACAGGATCGGTATGGAGCACCGCTCTGAAAAAGCCATGGCTCCCGTTCCCAACCGGGAAGATGCGGGATCCTGAGCCATGGAAGGGGATTCTCCGGGGCAGGACAAAGACCCTCCCGTCGACCTTCCTGTTCCCGTTTCCATAACGAAAGGCCTGTTTGAACCTGACGGGGTCTCCCGGCAGCTTTTGCATTCCCTCTTTACCCCCGATACGCCATTGTGGATCTCGTTTTTCCCGGTTGGCGACCGAAAACTCTCCGGGTTTCTCTCATGGCTCGACATATGGCATAGCGGAATGATCTCGAAAGGGCTTTCTCCCTACATGAAAAACCTCAAGCCCTATCCGGAGCATTTCCTGTTCTATCCGGCCGATACGCCTGTTCCCAACGGAATACTGATTATTCCCTACGAAAAGGGAAGGGGGGGAGAGAGGCTTCCTTTTCTGCCGGATACCCTGATGGGGCTTTCTGTGGAGCATGTCATCCTTGACCTGACAACGCTTCCATCTGAGGTCCGTTCGTCGTTGCCGGTCGTTTCTGTTCTTGCCACGCCGGATTTGAAAATCACCGTCCGAATCGGAAAGAAAGAGGATTATCCCGAAACGATGGAGAGTTTTCTGGAGGGAATTCCCTCTCCTGTCGAGAGCTCACTCGAGTAAAACGACCCGGTTCCTTCCTGACTCCTTGGCGGTATAGAGGGCCTTGTCTGCAGAAGACATCAGTGTTTCAAGGTCGGGGGATTCGGGAAAAATGGCAACTCCGACGCTGGCCGTGAGAATGATGGAAACCGAAGGGGATAGTTCCAGAGGCTTCCGGATGGTTTCCCGAATCTGGTCAAGTCTTGCCCATGCGTCCTTTTTGGGGAGGTTCGGACACACCAGAAGAAACTCCTCGCCACCCCAACGGCCGAACCAGTCACTCTTCCTGATCGATTGGCTGATCATTGCGACAACGTGCTGCAAAGCCCTGTCTCCAGCCGGGTGCCCGTACTGGTCATTGACCTTCTTAAAGAAATCGACGTCGAAAATCGCGACAGCCAGGGGATTTCCCGAACGCCTGGCTGCTTCTATCTCTCTTGATAGAATACCCATGATGGCATGTCTTGCGAGAATTCCTGTCAAAAAATCGTTATGAACATTGGTCATCGATTCTTTCAGAATCCTGATTTCCCGAATTTCGAAAAGGGATGGACCATAGGAGTGTTGTGACGATGCGTGTTCCTGGTAGCTCTCAAGATAGTCCGTGACATCGTGGATGGGGCTTCCGACCTGCCTGAGAACATTTCTCCAGCCAAGTGCCATGAACAACAGCCCGGATATGGTTGTCAGCCAGTAGAGGATGGTATCCCAGTACTCAAGTGCGGACTGCCGGTGTTCGACTCCCAGAAGTTCGGCTGAAATGTTTCCTCTTTCTTTTTCGATATGGGACAGGAAGGTCGACAAGTGCGCCTGCACACCCGGGAGACAGTTGGGTGAAGCCGATTCCCCGGCTGTCCTGCAGGATGTCAAGTCCTCCATGTTCTTCATCCATTCCGAAACAAGATGCGTGTCCGGGGGGGTGGTCGCTTTGTTGGCCTGAAAGCTTCTTAGCAACATGAGGACCAGGTGAAACTGTCCCGAAATGCGTTGAAGATTTCTTCCCCGGATCCCTTGGCGCCCGGAGGATGACGGATGATCCCGTATCTGCGACATTTTCTCTCTCAAGAGGGAGAGGCTGGATTCAAGACCCGATACCTGGCTTCTGATTTCAGCAAGTGATTCGATCTTTGCGACCAGATGCGTTTTTTTGCTGGCAATTTCGGTATGGATGGCAAGTCCTGCCAGGTGGAAGGCTATCGTTCCCGCAAAGGTAATGGCCACAAAGGTTCGGAAAGGAAGCTCAATCGGAAAAAGATTTTTTTTCATGGAATGCCCATTTAATAGCCGCACCTCGGGTAACGTCCGGATTGTTTTGGTTGGGAGATGGGTTTCGAAGGAGAATACTCCAAAAATTTCCGGAAATCTTCAAAAGAGTCCGGAACAGTTCCTGATTTCCCGCATTGGTATCAATCTCCTCCGTGTCCGTCTCCTTAGGGTGGAGAGTCTTTGCCGCAGTTGGGACAGAATGCTCTCTCCCGGAGGCTTTTTCGTCTGGAGAGGGATGAGTAGCTGCATCTGCTTTTTGCTGATTGTGTTGCATTCTGCAATAATGTCTGCTCATATTTCCTGGCTGGAAGAGAAGGATCGGGAGGATAACGCCTCATCGAGTATTTTCGGGCCGGAGTCTCTGGGGCGAGCCGTGGAACGTCCAAAGACAACCGTTTCTCCTGTTTTCTCTGGATCCGTCACCTGTTTGTGCTGGCAGGATGGAGAAGGCATTGTCCATCCGGATGGGTTTCACCATAAAAAGCATTTTTTCAAATAAGGATAGAGTAAATGATAGATCGTTACACCCGTCCCGCCATGAGAGCCATTTTTGACGCGGACCATCGCCTTGAGGTCATGTTCCATGTCGAGAAGGTTGCGGCAAAGGTCCTTGCGGAGAAGGGCATTGTTGACCGACAGAAGGTTTCCGAGCTTTTGGAAGCGGAAGTTCGCCTCGACCAGAAAAGGATGGATGAGATCGAGGAGACGACCCGACACGATATCATCAGTTTTCTGACAATGATCTCCGAGCAGCTTCCTGATGGAGCCAGGTCCGTCCTGCACTATGGCATGACATCACAGGACCTGATCGACACGGCAGGAGCGCTGCTCTATCTTGAAGCGATCGACCAGATCCAGCATGCGCTGGATCATTTCAAATCGATTCTCAGGGAGCAGGCCCTTGCCCATAAAAACACGCTGATGGTTGGGCGAACCCATGGCATTCATGGTGAGCCGATTGTTTTTGGGGTCAAGTTCCTGTCGTGGTATTCCGAAATGGATCGACACTCCGAACGTCTCTCGCACGCCAGAAGAACCATGTCGGTCGGAAAAATGTCCGGCGCCATGGGAACGGCTGTCCATATCTCTCCCGCACTGGAAACGGCAATATTGTCGGAGTTGTCTTTGAAGCCTGAGTCGATGGCAACCCAGGTTGTCGCAAGGGATCGCCATGCCGAACTTTTTTCGACGCTGGCGCTGATTGGCTCCGGTCTTGAACGAATTGCTGTCGAGATTCGCCATCTGCAGAGAACCGAAGTCCGGGAGGCGGAGGAACCTTTCCGCCCGGGGCAAAAGGGATCCTCCGCCATGCCGCACAAGAGAAATCCCATCGGATCGGAAAATATCACAGGGCTTGCGAGGCTTCTTCGCTCTTATGCCCAGGCAGCTTATGAGAACGTCGCCCTCTGGCATGAGAGAGACATCAGCCATTCTTCCGTCGAGCGGGTCATCGGTCCGGATGCTTTTGGGCTCCTGGACTATATGCTGGCCCGACTTGGGGGAATCCTGAAGGATTTGATCGTCTATCCGGAGAAAATGAAACATAACCTTGACTTGACACGCGGTCTTGTTTATTCCCAATCGGTGCTTCTTGCGCTGACACGGGCCGGATTGCCCCGGGAAACAGCCTATAAAATTGTGCAGGATGCGGCGATGCAGACCTGGGCGGGAACCAACGATCTCATGACGAACCTGAAGCTCCATCCCGAAATGCCATCCTCTTTCCCTGAGAAAGATCTTCTGGCCGCTTTCGATCCGGCTCCATTTTTATCGGGACTTGACGAGATTTACGACCGGGTTCTGGGAGAGCATCACCACCACCATGGAAATGAAGGCTGTTGACCCGGTCAATACGAAAATGCAAGCAAACTGGAACAAAGAGGAGGAAGTCGTGTCTGTCGGGGATAAGATCTATGAAGGAAAAGCCAAGATATTGAGGGAGACCGAAGATCCGGAGGTTGTCATCCAGGATTTCAAGGATGATGCGACCGCTTTCAATGCCTTGAAAAAGGGAACAATCCAGGGGAAAGGGAGGATCAACTGCACGATTTCGACCTATTTTTTCTCCTATCTCACAAGGCATGGGATTCCAACCCATTTCATCTCCCAGGAGTCCGATCATGTCATGAAGATCAAAAGGCTCAAAATGGTTCCGCTCGAAGTCGTCATGAGAAACATCGTGGCGGGATCCCTTTCCAAAAGAACGGGACTTCCGGAAGGGCAGCCTCTTTCCAAGCCTGTTCTGGAGTGGTATTACAAGAGGGATGATCTGGGTGATCCGATCGTCAACAGGGATCATATCCGGATGCTGGGACTTGCCGCAGATGATACCCTGCGATCAATGGAAAGCCTTGCGCGGCGGGTGAACGATCTTTTGTCGGCACATCTTCTGGAAAAAGGGATCCTTCTTGTGGACATGAAACTTGAGTTTGGTACGGACTCGAAGGGTGTGGTATTTCTGGGAGACGAAATCAGCGGAGACACTTGCCGGTTTTGGGACTCCACCACAAAAGAGAAGATGGACAAGGATCGCTTCAGGCAGGACCTTGGACAGGTTGAGGAGTTTTATCAGGAAGTATTCAGGAGAGTAACCGGCCATGACTAGTATCCCTTCGACACCAGTGACACTGAAAATAACCATTCTGGTCCGGATCCGTCCGGGGATCCTTGATCCCCAGGGGCAGGCTGTTTGCCAGGCCCTTCATGATTCCGGAGCCAATGAAGTGGGGTCGGTCCGGATCGGGAAGCTTATCGAACTGACCATCGAAGACAAACCGTTTGAAGATTTTTCCGAGACGGCAAAGAAATTCTGCGAATCCCTCCTGGTCAATCCGCTGACAGAGGAGTTTGAAATCCTTTCGATCGTTCCGGCTCCGGTTTCTGCGTCAAGGCCAGGATCACGATAGGTGGCTACCACCCCGAAGCTGCATTTTTGGCCGGGGCGCCTGATCCTCATGTCACTTTTTCTGCTTTGTTCCATTCTTCTTGTTCTCCTGTTTTCCATGATCCTCACCGAAAACAGGCAGATGGAAAAGTCCCGGGAACTCTCCACTGCAGCGGTCGATATTGTTTCGGCCCAGATGAAGGCGAGGGATCCGGAGATGGTGCCGGGTTCTCTGGGGGCGATGTCTGAAGGTTCCGGCTCCAGGATCATTCTTCTCGATGGCCAGGGAAATCCGACCTATTCGACCACCAGGGTCCTGGACAAGATGAAGAACTTTGTTGCGGTCTCCCCCGATTGGTATAAAGCCCCGCACGGTCCTTTCCTGTTTCCCTGGCCCCCTCCGGAGCTTCCCGAGGCACTTTCAGATGCGGTGAAGAGAATGGCCGGAGACCGGGTGGTCCATCGTTTTATCGCCAACCGTGAAGGGCAGCTGACTCCGATTCTTCCTGATGGTGGTTTTGCCCTTCGGGTTACTCCGATCGGAAACAAGCCTGCCTGCGCATCATGCCATGGGTATGACGAAAATGTTCTGGGGCATGTTGTTGTGGTCACACCCATCGGAGGGATCCTTTCTCCGGAAAAAACCCTTTCTCTTTGGGGTATTATGCCTTTTTCCCAGATGAACCAGAAAATTCTTGCGGGGGTTTCCCTTTCGCTTTTTGGGATTTTTATGCTTTCCATCGTGTTTCTTGACAGTGCGCTGATTGGAAGAAAGATCTCGAAATCCCAGGCATCAAAAAAGAAGCCATCTCCCAAAACGCAAGATGATGAAAGAAAAGGGGATAGCGGCCGCTCGAGAGTCTTTTCCACCGGGGATGAAAGCCTTTCTCCCTCCACATCCAGGCCGGCTGAAGAGATTGCCATGGATTCCGGGGAGTCATCAAGTCTTCTGACCCGCATTTCTTTTTTGGAAGAGGCCCTTATGCGGGAGATTTCCCTTCTTCCCCATCCTGGAATTCAAAGTCCGGTCAACCTGAGACGGGGTGAGAGGATCGAGGAGGCGATCTCAACGTTGACCGGGTGGTCCGACAAGGTCGAGATCCTCCTTCTCGATTTGAAGACAAGAGGCGAAGTCATCCATGACCCAATGGTCAATCGCTCGATTGAAAAGCTCCAGCAGCTCAAGGAAGAGGCTGTTCAGCTGGGGGACATCGTCGAGGACCTCGTTTCCGGCGAGAGTGTCCCGGCTTTTGATACGCTCGACGATGTGACAAGAAAATGGCTTGAATCCCTTTCAAGGCACCTTCAGCAGATTCATGGAGAGGTCCGGGCTCTCAAGGGAATGATCGCCGAAAAAGTCCATCAGCCTACCCCCCCCGCTCCAGAATGAACCCCCTGATTTTACTTCATTGCGGCTTGGGAACGGAGGAGACGCCGGTCTCCCGGGAGTTCCTCTCAAGGACTCTTCTGGCAGCGAAAGGATTTCTGCTGGAAGGTGAAAGCGCTCTTTCGATTTCATGGATGCTCGTTTCCGAGCTTGAGAAATCCGGTCTTTTTAATGCCGGTCTCGGCGCCATTTCGCAAGACGACGGAGTGGTCAGGCGGGATGTGGGGACGATGAACGGGGCAGATCTCAAGGCGCTTGGCCTGATGTCCCTTGTTGCAACGCCGAGTCCAATGGACCTTCTTGTCAGGCTGTATTCGCGCACACGCCATGTGCTTCTCTCGGGAGCGATGGCCGAAAGCTGGGGTGTAAGACATCACATATCAACCCCTGGAAGGCTTTCCCCTCCCTTGGATAAAGCCATGGCGATCTGGGAGCGGAAAATGGGAACGCCAGGGGGAGGAACGGTCGGAGCGGTTGTCAGGGATATGGCCGGCCATGTTGCCTCGACGACGTCGACGGGCGGAATGGGGGACATGTTGCCCGGAAGGATCGGGGACAGCTCGATTCCAGGGGCCGGATACTATGCTGATGACGAGCTGGGTGCCATCTCGATGACCGGACATGGCGAGGGGATCCTGACCATGGCCATGGGGATTCGTTTGCTGGAAGCCCACCAGGGGGCAGAAGATCCCCTGACTGCCCGGAAGAATTGCGAGAGGATCCTGTGTTCTCTTGAAAGACGGACTTCCTATCAGGCCGGAGCCATTCTGGTGAGCCAGAAGAATGGCCCGCTTGTCCTTCATCTTGGAGAGAGGATGCTGACAGGCTGTCTGCTGGAAAAGGATCAAATCCTGATCAGGGACCAATGGCCAGGAAGATCGATGGCTCAGGAGAAAATGCTTAACGGGCAGTGACCTAAAGTGGGGTTGTTTAACCCAAGGCATTTTCGGCAGGTTCTTCTGCCAGACTGGTCTCACCTTGACCGGGTTCCTGGTCGGGTGAAGGGCGTTTTTTTACTGAAACCAGGATGACGCCAGCAAAAACCATGATCGAACCCATTGCTTCCTGGTCAGAAACTCTTTCCCCCAGAAAAATCATCGCCAGAAAAAGTGTCGCCACCGGACCCAGAAAAGACAGGATGGCGGCCCGGCTCGCTCCGATATAGGCAATCCCCTGTGACATCAAAAAAGTTGGGAGAGCGGTTGAGAAAATCCCCATGAGGACTCCGATCTCAAGGACTTTCCCGTTGATCTCTCCGATATGGAGGGATCCGACCGCGATCGACTGAGTCAGGATGGCCAGAGTTGCGGTAATCATGACGACCGATGTGAGCCAGAGGGGATTGACTCTTTTGACAAGGTCCTCAACCCCGAGAAGGTAAACCGCATAGAAAATCCCGCTGCCCAGAACGAGCAAAATCCCGGTCAACCCTCCATGAGAAGATCCCGTCGATCCATGAGTGACGATCACAATTCCGGCATAGGCCAGGGCGCTTGCAAGAATTTCCCGGACACCGGCCCTGCGCTTTAAAAAGACCCAGGCGAGAAAAATCACAAAGGTTGGATAGAGAAACAGCACAAGACGCTCTTCTCCGGCACTGATCAGGGCAAGCCCGTCAAAGTCGAGAACGCTTGAGATATCAAATCCCAGAAGCCCCAGAAGAATGATCCACAGGAAGTCCCGACTCCAGACGGCAGGTTTCTCGCCGGGTGTGTTTTTGGCGAACCAGAAAAGACCAGCACAATAGAAGGGGAGCGCCGCGATCATTCTGAGGGTGAGAAGAGTATCCGGATCCACACCCTCGCGGTAGGCCAGCTTTGCCAGAATTCCTTTCATGGCAAAGCAGACTGCAGAGACGACAACAAAGCCAATGCCAAGATGCTGCTTCCTGAAAATCGAGACGGAGTTCAAAAGCGATTCCTTTTTGTTCATCAAGACCCGTTTCAGAGCAACGGGAAGAGTCTGAGAGGGCTCCGTGCCATCTCTTGCATGTTTCATACGAACTGTTTTCAGGGTAACATGGCCAGACATTCGGGTAAAACCATGATGAGTGAGGTTGTGGAGAAATCGTTGCCGCGAACTCTTTGGGAACTCATCCCACTGGAACAAAATTTGTCAAAAAGGAAAGCGACTGATGAGGATATTGGTGTTGGGAGCTGGGGGTGTCGGTGGCTATCTCGGGGCGAGACTCCAGGAGGCCGGGGCAGAGATTACCTTTCTTGTAAGACAGGAACGAAAATCTCTTCTCATGAGCCGGGGGCTCAGGCTGAGGAGCCCCTTTGGAGATCTTCATCTCCAGGCGGATTTTGTGACTTCGGAAGAGTTAAAAGACAAATTCGATATTATTCTTTTATCATCAAAGGCTTATGATCTGGAATCGGCCATTGGTTCCATCGCGCCGGCGATGGGGGCAAAGAGTCTTGTGATCCCTTTCCTGAATGGCTTTGCCCATCTTGACCGGCTCGATTCCCGGTTTGGGAAGGGGAATGTCGGAGGAGGCGTTGCCCAGATTGCCGTTACCATGACGGATGAAGGCGATATTGCTCATCTGAACCGCTCCCATTTTTTTACCGTCGGATCACGCTCTCCTGAACAGGAGGATGCCATTTTGGAGCTGGGCAATCTTTTCAAATCCGCAAAAATAGAGTCAAAAGTTTCTCAAGACATCGAGCAGGAGATGTGGGAGAAGTTTGTTTTTATCTCCACGCTGGCGGGCGCCACGTCCATGATGCGTGCGGATACCGGAACGATTCTTGAAACTGATGGCGGAGAACGGCTCATTCTGGGGATTCTGGCGGAATGCCAGGGTACAGCTTCTGCTTGCGGCCATCAGATCCCGGAGAAGAACATTTCTTCCTATCGTGATCAGCTGCTCAAGAAAAACTCCAGGGCGACATCCTCCATGCTCAGGGACATCGAGCAGAAAAAAACGACAGAAGGGGACCACATCATCGGGGACATGATCAGAAGGGGGCATGCCGGAGGTCTTCCCATGCCCTTTCTGGAGATGGCTTATTGCCATCTCCAGGCCTATGAGCGAATGAGGCTCCGCAAGATGAGCTAACACCGTTTTGGGTTCTATGTTTTCTTGGGGGGAGTTGCCGGAATTTCCTGGAATGGTGGCAAGAGAGAAGTCAGAAGCCCAGAGCCGTATTGCATCTGGAAGAAAAGTGCTGTGTTTGATGGCAAGGCCCCGCACGGGGTATGGCCGTGCAGGGTCTTGTCTCTCAATCAGGAATGTTTTGGGGGATGTTCATCTTTGTTGATCTTTTCAAACAGACTGATTTGTTTTTCTGCTTCATCCTTTGAAAGTCCGTAGATTTCCTGAAGCTTGCCCATCAGCATGACACGCTTTCCTCCAATAATCTGGAGTTGGTCATCTGTAAGCTTGCCCCACTGTGTTTTGACTTTTCCCTGAAATTGTTTCCAGTTGCCTTCAACAATGTCCCAGTTCATGAAACCTCCTTTTGCGAATCCATTTGAGAAATCCGTTCATCGTTCTTTGCCATTGTGAAGACTTCCAGTCGATTTCAATTTGTTGATATGAGAATGGGGACAGATGCAAGACAGGAGAGGGAGGTCTCCCGATCTGTATGAATTCTAGGACATTTTTTCGTCCTGTTCTGTGCGCTGCCATACACAATTGAACATCTGCCCG
>JAPTWQ010000008.1 GCA_028064945.1 Nitrospiraceae bacterium
GGGGGGCGCGGGCGGGAAGGAAGGGGGTTCCTAGAAATGTTCCGGTGAGGGGCTCCAGAAGATTCTGGCCGTTCTTCATCGCGGTGGAGATGGAGGAGCGGATCTTGGCGAACCGACGGGCACCCGGAAGGGTGCGAAAGCCGCCGGAGATCTTCTGCTTGACCTTGAGCATGCGAAGGTCGCGTTCGGCCAGGTTGTTGGAGAAGGGGACACTGAGATCGACCATGAAGGCAAGGACGCTTTCCTTGTGGAGCTCCAGCCGGGAAAGAAGGTTCTGGGCCTTGGTTTTCTTGGGCCGTCCCCGGCGCTTCGGTCCGTCTTCGGGAAGGGGATTTTCCGCCCATCCCCGGGCGATCAGTTCGTCGTAGCGGGCCTTCAGGAGGACGAGTTCTTCGGGGGAGAAAACGGTCTGGCGCTCCCGGTGACCATAGGTGGCGGCGAGGACATCCTCGAGAAAGAGTCGGAAGGGACGGGCCCAGGATTGCCCCAGCACCTCCTCCACGAACACGAGTTCCCGACAGAGATGGGCGTTGCACAGACCATGGGGGATGTCGAAGGAAAAGTACGGGGCCCAGCAGTCGTGAAAGAGACGTCCCCGGAAGCGGGGGAGAAGGTCGAATTCGGAAAGGGCGATTCCTCCCCGGTGCGGATGGACCCCGGACTAGGTCAGCGTGGGCGTGGAGAGGACATGGAGCCAGGGGAGAGAACCCTCGACCCGGATTCCGGTCTCGTCCGCATGGGCGAGGGGGGCCTTGAGGAGCTCCTGTTCGACGATGTGGGAAAACTCGTCGAGCGATTTGTCCGCGTCGACAATGATCTTCTGGATGGTGGCGGGGCTGACCGGGGACCCGAAGAGATCCTCGCACATCCGGGAGAGACGGTCGAGGGGGAGGAGCTGGTAGACATGGGCGTAGGTCCGCCATCCTTTGACGTGAGGGCCGTACTGGACAGGAACGGTCGCCTCCGCCGGAGGGGACAGCGGTGTTCGGTCTCCATCAGCCTCTGGGGAGGAAGATCGAGAACCTGTCGGGCGGGGACGGGCAGGCCAGCGTCCTCTTCGAACGGCCCGGAATATCCGCAGGGGCACCTCTCCGGGCTATGGACGACAATCCTGTCCGGCATCTCGACCGGAGAGAGAGTCTGTCCGGGAGGTCCCTTTTGCCCTCCCGGCTTCCTGTCCGTGGGAGGATGAAGACTCTTGGGCTGTGGCTTGCCATAGCCGTCCGACGACGGGGGCTTGCTCGAGTTCCGGCTATTTTTCGCGATCTGGGCTTCCAGGGTGCTGACGCGCGCCAGAAGATCGTGGACTTGGGGCTTCCGGGCCAGAATGATGTCGACAAGGACAAGGGGATTCGTGTGCGCGATCGCTTCAAGCTCTTCTCGGGTAAAGATCCGAAGAGGGGGAGCCGAGGATCCCGGCGTTACCTTGGGATCTTGAGAGGGGGAGGAGGGCACGTTGTTCTCCCTGCCCTGACTTTATCAGATCGAACAGAAAGTGTTCAGTCACCAGAGAAATGGGTCAGGGAGAAAACCCCTGAATAGATACTTTTAAATTTAAAATTGCTGCCGATCGGACCGAAGGAGCGCATGGCAGCAATTCCTCAAACAAAAAGGCGGCTGCGGGTCAGTCTTTAAAGATAGGAACCCCTGCGGTGGAATTCCGGACAGACAATGGCTGCCGAGTGATTGACGATAATAAGGCAACAGCTTATAATCGACATATGTATATCCCACGAGACATGACCGCGACATTGGCAGAGAACCACTCCCCTGTCCAGCTTTTGACCGGACCACGCCAGTGCGGAAAAAGTACCCTGCTCTCCCATCTTTCGGAGGGATCCTTTACCGAGATCACCTTCGACGACCTGCAGATGAGGACGTTGGCCCATCGGGACCCGGGACTTTTTTTCGAGCAGTTCGTCCCACCTGTGTTGCTTGATGAAGTTCAGTACGTTCCTCCCCTCTTTCCCGAGATCAAGAGAATTGTCGACCGACACAAAAGGCAGCGTCTTGAGACCGGCCAACCGGTTCCGGTCCTCTTCCGGATGACAGGATCCAATCTTCTCCTCATGGACAGAAACATCAAAGAGAGCCTGGCGGGACGGGTCAGCTATTTCTCCATGAACACACTGACCCTTCACGAAATCAGGCAGGCGTACGGCGAGGCGGATGTGGTGGAGATTCTTTTCCGGGGGGGATGGCCCGAACTCTACATCGACCGATCACTGTCTTCTGTCTCCTACCTCAATGATTACATTCGCAGTTATATCGAAAAAGAGATCGTCTTGAGTGCGGGAATTCAGAAACAGTCAGCCTTTGGAATCGTCCTTGGCCTTCTTGCCTCCCGAACAGGTCTGTTGCTGGACTATGCAAACGTCGCCAGGGACAGTGGAATACAGGGGGTCACCGTCAAGGAATGGGTCAGCCTGCTTGAGCGCGCCGATCTGGTGAGGCTCCTGCGGCCCTATGAAAACAACCTCAACAAGCGCCTCACCAAAACACCCAAGCTGTACTTCATGGACACGGGACTCGCCGTCCGCCTGCAGGGATGGCAGGAGAAAAAGCCACTCCTGACGAGCCCTCAGGCAGGAGCCCTCTTCGAAACGCTGGTCTTTTCAGAGATCGTTAAATTCATTCAGAACTACAGGAAAGACTGGCAGGTATACCTCTGGCGGACAAAAGAGGGCGAGGAGATCGACTTTCTGATCATGATGGAGTCCGGGGAGATCCTGGCCCTCGATGCCAAGATGAGCCTGCACACGACACAGGCCAGCAAACTTCCTGCAAGCTTTGCCAGACTTTTTCCTACCGTTCAAAAGATCACGCTCGTGACGTTCGGAGGCCACCGGATGCATGTAACGAGAGAATGCCTGGCCGTCCCGGTCTCCGAGCTTCACGACTTTCTCATGGAACAGTCCGCAGGAAAATCGCAAAAAAAACAATAGACAAAGGCGGCCCTAGAAAAAACCATCGCCAAGCCACCTCAAGAGGTAGCGGCCAACAAAAGCTCACGCCGGCAGGTCACATCGGCGTCCGACACCCCTCACAGCCAACAGCAGGAGGGCTAAATCGACCCTCAAGATCCCCGCTCGCGGGATCCTCTCAACTCACTTGAAAAGGTCATCGGCATCGGATCAGGAAACTGACAATGGCCTTGCAAGGAGCATCATCACGGACGAGATCGGAGAGAAGAATGAAGAAGATGTCTCCCCAAATGCGACCGTCCCAGGGAAAAACGGGACCGAACGTCCTGCAATCCTTCACTTTTTAATTCTCAAGGTTATTTCAAGGCACATTCTCCATGGAGACCCAGGAAGCACGTCCTTACCCAACATTCTTTGCCGAGGGGGAGGCTTCTGAGGATGGACGCACCGATCTTTTCCGCCACACGCCTGTCCTGCGACAGATCCTCTCGGCCCCGGCCCGGAGCCCCCCCACCTCAAAGCATTAGGAATGGACGGAGCCTCCTCTTATTTTTGGCCCGTCTCTTGTCCTTTTTAGGGAGAAGGATTACACTATTTTGTACAGATTGACTGTACACTTCCTGAAGGGAGGGAACCAATGACCCGGGTCAATGTGACCGAACTTCGACAGCATCTCCCCACTTTTCTGAGAAAAGTGGCCAAGGGAGAAGTGATCGTCATCACCTCGCATGGAAAGCTTATCGCCCGATTGACTCCTTTGACGGATCCCTCGCTTGAGTCAAAGAAATGGCTTGAAAGTCTGAGAGGAAAAATCCTTTTGGGCGATGTCGAAAGCCCTGCCGGCGAACAGGAGATATGGAATGCCGACGAAAATCATTTGTGATACCCACGTTTTGCTCTTCTGGGCCAACGAACCGGATCGATTGACTGTGCGCGCCAAAAAAACATTGGACGAGAACAGGGAAAAAGGGATCTTGGCCAGTGCTGACATTACCCTCTGGGAGATCGCCCTCCTTCATGAGAGGGGAAGGATGGTTCTTCCGCCGGATGTCTCTATTGAGCGGTACATGCAGGCCATCATTTACGCCCTCAACCTTGAGGTATTGGCAATCACACCAGAGATCGCCGCTCTTTCGCGTTCAGGGATGTTCCGCCATCAGGATCCGGCGGATCGGCTCATCGCCTCCACCGCAATCATTCACCAGGCTCCCTTGATCTCCGCCGACAGGAAGCTTTCAGAGCTGGAACCACTCAAGATTATTTGGTAGTCCCCACCCCCCCTACCCCTTCTTTGTTTTCCGGACTGTCCGCAAGACACGAATGTCACAACAGAAATGGAATCTTGAATATGCGTGATGGTTCCGATCTTCGTGCCGTGGAGGCGGACATCGAGGACAGAGACATCAACCATGATCGTCCGCCTCCCCATCGAGACGGTAAGTCGGTCGCGGGACCGGGGCGGAAGGCAGGCCACAGGGAATCCGGTGGCTCAATCGGCAAATGGTGACCGTCGCCTGTGTCAGAGATTCCTGGATTTCTGGCGGCAGCACCGTCATGGGATGAACTCTCCCTCTCCTAAGCGCTTTGCGCTGTAGGAGGGGTTTCCGATCTCGCGAGCGGAAGTTCCTCTTTCGCCGAGGATGCGCGAAGGCGTGTGGGTCTTCGCGTCTTATCGTCCTCTCCGGAGGCGTTGACTTCGGACCGTTCCGGCCCTAGCGTTTTGAGTTTTCCGATCCCGCACCGGGGGCATTCCCTTCCAGAAGA
>JAPTWQ010000065.1 GCA_028064945.1 Nitrospiraceae bacterium
ATCGGACACCCGAAGATTTCTTTCTTCAATCACAAAAAGTCGATGAGGGTCACCTTTCCGATCCAGGAGGGCAAGCAGTTCCGGATCGGTTCGGTCAATGTGACGGGAAACAAGCTTTTTTCCCGCAAGCGACTCATGAAAGAAATCAAGATGAAGCCTCCGAAAGTCTTTTCCCGGAAGCTTCTCCAGCAGGATATCACAACGTTGACGAAGCTTTACGGACACAAGGGGTATGCGTTTGCGATCGTTACGCCCCAAGTTGTGCCGGATCTCGACAAAAGGACTGTCGCCCTGACGTATTCCGTCACGGAAGGCGGCCTTGTGCATATTCGCCGGATCAATATCGCGGGGAACGAGCTCACCCGCGATAAAGTGATCCGCCGTGTCCTGGGAGTCCAGGAGTCGGACATCATGGATACCAGCGCCCTGCAGGACAGCTACCGGAATCTTCAGAATCTGGGCTTTTTTTCGAATGTGCAGATCGTTCCCCAGCAGGTCGGAAAAAATCTGGTCGACCTGAATGTGAAAGTAAAGGAAAAGCCCACAGGAACTTTTTCCCTCGGCGGTGGCTATAGTACCCTGTTCGGTGTCATGGGTATGGCAACGATCGCACAGAACAATATTTTCGGGACGGGGGACTCGGTGTCTCTGTCCGGCGAGCTGGGCGGGTTTATCACGATGTACTCCCTGACGATCACGGACCCGTGGTTCATGGATACCCCGACGGCGGCGTCGCTCTCCTTCTTTGATACGTTCATGGATTATTTTACTTACTGGAACAGCGCAATCGGTGGTTCGGTGACCCTGACGCGCCGTTTCGGCTATTATTTTTCGACAAGCCTTTCCTGGCTCCTGGAGTCCGAGCAGATTTTCCTCGTTGCCCCGACGGTCCAACAGGTGCAGCAGGCTCCCATCTTGGCTCCCTTTATCCAGCAAGTCGGCTACTGGACCCAGACCGGACCCTCGATCGGTATTTCCTATGACCGCAGGGACAATTACATGAATCCGCATTCCGGATATCATCTGTGGGGAAATCTCGGTGTTTACGGAGGGACCTTCGGAGGAGACACGTCTTTCTATTCGGCAACCGGAAACGGGACTCTCTATCTGCCGGTCACCCAAAGGACGACATTGTCGTTCCATGTGGCGATCGGCGATGAGGAACCTCTTGGTCCGGACGGCTTTATCCCGGTCTGGGACCGGTTCTATGTCGGCGGTATTTATTCGAACCGGGGATACAACTTCGGTTTTGCCGGTCCGATGCCATTCGGTTATCTTGTTGGAGGAAACAAGGAACTGATTTTCAATATGGACTATACATGGCCGATCTTTCCGAAGTTCGGTTTCTACGGCGATGTCTTTTTCGACGATTCGGGAGAATACCTACCGGGTCAACCCATTACTTTAAGCGGTTTTGCCTGGCCTGCAACCGGTTTCGGTATCATGTGGAATTCGCCCATGGGACCGTTGACACTCGATCTGGGTTGGCCACTTGTCAACAATGCCCAGATGCAGGCTTTCCCGGGGAACTACCCGGGTCCCGTCGTCAACTTTGAGATGGGTTCCCTCTATGGAGGGTGACAAGTCGCTGCACAAAAGACAGTGTTTCTTTCGTTCCGATTCTTACATCCGTCATTTGACAGGAAAGGGTACTTTATGAACTTCGAGCGGAAATCTTTCAAGCCTTTGGTTTTTGCGATGATGATTGCAATGGGACTCCTGTTTTCAGGATTTTTTCGTTCGGCAGAGGCTTCAGACGTGGTCGGTGTCGTCGATGTCCTGAAAGCATTCCGCCAGACGGATCTTGGAAAATCCATCCAGTCCCATCTGAAAGAATTTGAAAAGAAGAAAGCGGAAGGGATCCAGGCGGAACGTCACGAGTTACAGTCGGAACAAAAAAGGATTCAGCAGCAGATGGGTGTGATCAGCAAGGATGCTTTGAAGGCGAAGGAATTATCCTTCCAGCAGAAGGTTCAGGATTACCGGAAGAAGCTCCAGAAAATCCAGACCGAAGTGGCGTCAGAAAACGCGGTGGAAATCCGGAAGTTTCTGGATGCCCTGTCTCATGCGACCGTGGCGGTCGGAAAGAGATACGGGTTTCAGGTCGTTCTGGCCGAGCATCCTATCCGCATCCCGATGGGGCCGCAACCTCCCGCCTTTTCCTCTCCCCGGATCCTTTATATGAATCCAAAGGCCGATTTGACGGAGTCCGTCATTCAGTACATCAACAAGAATAATCCGGTTGGAAGCGGGCAATGATTCTTTCCGAGATCGCCTCTCTCGTCGGGGGACATCTCACAGGGCCGGAATCCGCTTTTGACAAACAGATTCTCGGGGTCCGCTCGATGCTGGAGGCCGGACCCCAGGACCTGACTTTTCTTGCCAACCCCAAGTATCGGGGAGAACTGTCCAAAATTCAGGCCGGGGCCATTCTTCTTTCCGAACCTTCCCCGGGGCTCTCCATCCCTCAAATCGTTGTGCCTGATCCCTATCTTGCCCTCGCGCGCGTTATGCAGGTTTTTTTACCCTTTGCCCTCTCCCCGGCAGGGAGTCCATCCCCAGGCCCACATATCCGGGAATGTTTTTATTGAGGATCCGGTGGAGGTGGGACCCGCGGCCGTTATTCTGGAAGGAAGCCGGATCGGTGCCGGAACGGTCATTGGTCCAGGGGTTTTTATCGGCGCCCGTGTTGTGATCGGAAAAGGATGCTATCTCCATCCGGGGGTTGTTGTCCGGGAGGATTGTCGTATCGGAAACAGGGTGATCATACAGCCCAATGCCGTGATCGGTTCGGACGGTTTCGGATATGCGGCGGATCCCCAGGGCCATCGCCATAAAATTCCGCAGATCGGACGGGTGACAATCGGAGATGATGTCGAAATCGGGGCAAATACCACGATCGACCGGGCAACATTTGGGGAGACGGTGATTGGCGCTGGAACGAAAATCGACAATCTTGTCCAGATCGCCCATAATGTCCGAATCGGAGAAGATTGTGTCATTGTTGCCCAGGCCGGTATTTCCGGATCCAGCCGGCTGGGACATCGTGTTATTCTGGCCGGTCAAGCGGGTGTGGTGGGCCATATCGAAATCGGGAGCGACTCGATGATTGGTGCCCAATCCGGTGTTGCCAGAAGCTTGCCGGAGAAATCGCGTGTTTCGGGTTCGCCGGCTATTTCCCATAAACTGTGGCTTCGTATTCAGACCATTCTGGGCGATCTCCCGGGAATTTTGGGGAGACTCCGTTCGCTTGAGAGAAAGGGGGGAACACCCGGTGACTCTGCTGAAGGAAGGGACGATCATGAATGATGTGTCATCCGGGCTGAATATTCAGGAGATCCTGGACATTCTTCCCCACCGGTACCCTTTTCTTCTGGTGGACAGGATCCTTGAAGTGGAGCCAGGAAAACGGATTGTCGGGGTAAAAAACGTCACGATAAACGAACCGTTTTTTGTCGGACATTTCCCGGGATTTCCCATCATGCCGGGGGTCCTTCTGATTGAGGCCATGGCGCAGGTGGGAGGGATCCTGGCGATTTGTTCCGGACAGGAGAAGACCGGTTGCATCCCCTACTTCATGGGGATTGATCGCGCGCGTTTTCGTCACCCGGCGGGCCCCGGAGATACACTCGTCATCACTTTGACCACCCGGAACGTCCGGGGAAGCTCCTGGAAGATGGAAGGGGAAATCCGCGTCGGCGAAAAACGGATTTGTGAGGCGGAGATCATGGCCATGATCCGTCCCGCTCCGCCGAAGCAGACAAAAAAGGATGTGTCTCCGGAGGAAAACGCGTGAGCCGGTCGGAGTCTCGTTTGACGGGAGAGGCCGGGGAGGGGGAGGTTTTTATACATCCCTCTGCCGAAGTGTCTTCGGAGGTTGAACTGGGGCCAGGCGTTTATATCGGACCGTTCTGTGTCCTGAAAGGAAAGATCACGGTCGGCTCCGGAACCCGCTTCCTGTCCCATGTGGTCATCGATGGAAACACGACGATCGGAAAAGACAATCTCTTCTATCCTTTTTCTTCCGCCGGACTTCCTCCCCAGGACCTGAAATACCGGGGAGAACCGAGCCGCGTCGTGATCGGAGACAGAAACACCATCCGGGAGTCCGTCACCATTCACCGGGGAACCGAGGGAGGCGGGATGCTGACGCGCATTGGCGACCAGAATCTTCTGATGGCCAATTGCCATGTGGCGCACGATTGCCATCTGGGGTCGCGGATCGTGATGGCAAATGCGGCCAATCTTGCCGGACATATCATCATCGAGGACGGGGCCATTATCGGGGGGCTCACCGGAATTCACCAGTTCGTCCGGATCGGAACTCTTTCAATGGTCGGAGGGATGAGCGGAATTCCGAAGGATGTTCCTCCCTATGTCTGGGCTTCGGGAAATCGCGCCTATCTGTATGGGCTGAACCTGGAAGGTCTGAAACGGGCCCGTCTGTCTCCGGATACGATTTCCCTTTTGAAGAAAGCCTACCAACTCCTTTTTCGCTCCTCCCTTCCCCAGAAAGAAGCGCTCGACAGAGTCCGGAAAGAAATCCCGTCCGGCCCGGAAATCGATCATCTGGTCGAATTTATTGAAAAATCCGGACGAGGAGTCCTGACGGCCCCGAAATCGAGCTCCCATGAAAATCATTCCGGTGAAA
>JAPTWQ010000140.1 GCA_028064945.1 Nitrospiraceae bacterium
CATCGAAAAGGACGAAGAAGAGGGCGGCTTTGTGGTGACATGCCCTCTTTTGAAAGGCTGTGTGTCCCAGGGGGAGACGGAAGAGGAAGCCTTGGAAAATATCAAGGATGCCATTTCCCTTTACCTGGCAGGGATCGAGGATTTGAAGCGCATGGGGAAGTTTAAGACGGTGGATATCCCGGCGTGACCAAATTCCCAGAACTTTCCCATGAACGGATCGTGAGAGCGCTCAAGAAGGCCGGATTCACAATCTTGCGGGAAGGCAAGCATACCCTGATGACGGACGGCAGACATTTGACGGTCATTCCCCGCCATCGGGTCATCAAGACAAAGACCCTGAAAAGCATCCTGGAAGGTGCGGACATGACACTGGAGCAATTCCGGGAGCTTTTATAACCTCATCACGGGGCCTAGATCGACGGATCGAATGCGGGGATTCTCCACCCGCTGGCCCCACCCCTTCGGAGACGCAAGGAGAATGCGGGCATGAACGATTCCCAATCCATCAAGGAATCCGTTAGACGTTCGGGAGGACTCCATATCCCTCCAAACATGGCACCGGAAAAATTTGACGCCCTTCCTGAGAGCGTTCGCTCGATAATCAGGGAGAAAGTGAGGATAGACGATCCAGACGGGTCTATCAGGGATGAAATTCTGTTTTGTATGGAGAGAATCTACCGACAGGCACGCTCTTGGGGCAAAGACTTATCGCAAGAGGATCGGGAGACAGTCCGAAAGTTTGGAAAATTATTGAAGAAAGCAGCTGACATGTGGTGGGAGTCCCCAGCACTTCAGCGCTTGGCTCCGGGAGGGGAGGCCGGTTCTCCCATTCACATTCTGGAGCAGGGCATCGATGCTGTCGCTTGGGTCGCAGACGCCTACCACCCCAAACTGGAGCAGAAAAGAACCGTTATCCGAAAGGTCCTGTTCCATTGGGCAGGAATTGGTTTGCCGCTTCCAATATCGGCCATCACCGACAAAATAAGGGGGACAGAAGCACCTCCGTACGTTTTATGCAAAATCATGCTTGAAGCAATCTTTAACGAGCATCCCGGAGACTTTTCCGCTCTCTACGAACAAATATCCCGCCGAACAATCAGAGACTCCGCCGAGTAATTCTCACCCCGCCAAGCGATCCCCTGTTTTCGACCAAATTTCTCTAAAAACAGGGGGTTTTGCCTGAATCAATCACGACATATGCTCCCAGTTGTCAGAGAAAGTTTTCTGAGTCTTACAAACAACTGGAGGGACCATGAGTGATCTCTTAAATTCCGAAGAAGCGGCAAAGTTTCTTCACCTAAGACCCCAGACCTTGGCATGCTGGAGGCTATACGGTAAGGGCCCCGCGTTCATACGGATCGGGCGCATCATCCGTTATGATCGGCGGATTTTGGAGGAGTGGGTAAGCAGGAATACCGTTCCGACCGAAACGCGGGGGGAAGACCGATGACCCCCCAAGACCTGGTCATTGCCCTGGAAGGCAAGCGGGAAGGGCGTGAATGGCGTTGCCGTTGTCCTGTCCATGGGGGGAAATCCCTTTCCATCACCGAGCGGAACGGGCGGCTCCTCCTGACCTGTCGGGCGGGTTGCCCTCAAGGAGAAGTTATCTCCGCACTCAAGCGGCTTGGGTTGTGGGGAAGTGTCACTAGTTATGAGGCCCAACCCCCTGCACCGGAACCGATGAACGACACCGAGCGCAAGGCCGACAGGGCCTCTGACCTCTGGAATGAATCCCTCCCTATCACCCCCGGCGATCCTGTCCATGTCTATTTGAGGAATCGCGGGATCGTTCTCCCGGAATATCCCTCGGATCTTAGATCGCACCCAGCCCTTCCCTACTGGACGCAGGACGACAACGGGAAGCCGGTCCTTCTCGGGGAGTGGCCTGCGATGCTGGCCATGGTCAGGAACCCCCAGGGGCGGCCCGTTGCCCTGCATCGAACCTACATCACTAGTGACGGCCACAAGGCCCCGGTCCCGTCTCCCAAGAAGATCATGAAGGTTCGGAATCTGACAGGATCAGCGGTTCGATCCTTCCCCCCGAGGGATGGATTCCTTGCAATCGCCGAGGGTGTTGAAGACGCTTTGTCGGCGTGGATCTTGTGGGGGCTTCCTTGCTGGGCCGTCCTTGGCACCAGCGGTCTGAAGGGGTTCATCCCCCCACAGGATGTGCAGGAAGTTTTGATTCTCTCGGATCGTGATGACAACGGGGCCGGGCAGAGGGCCGCTCTGGAAATGGCCCAGCGACTTGAGGGAAAAGGAAAGGCCGTCAGGATCGTGACTCCTAGCGGCCCGGCAAGGATATCAACCAGCTTCTAATGATGGAGAGTACACGATGAATTATAGCATAACAGCAACCCCACCGGGAACAGAGGAAATCGTCATTCCTCATACGGTGGCCGTGTCCCTTGAAGATTTCCTCTCCAAAGACTTCCCCCCCCGAGAAAACCTCCTGGCCCCTTGGCTGAAATCACAATCATTGAACATGCTCTATGCCTGGCGTGGAATCGGGAAAACCTTCTTTTCCTTAGAGATCGCCTATGCCGTCGCTTCCGGCGGATCGTTTCTCGGATGGACGGCCCCCAGGCCCCGAGGCGTCCTGTACATCGATGGGGAGATGCCGGGAACCGTGCTACAGGAGCGCATAGCCCGGATCGTCAATGCATCAGAAAAGGAGGCCGCTCCGGGAGCGTTTCGGATCATCACCCCCGATCTACAAGGGGCCGGTATGCCTAACCTCTCCGAGAGGGAAGGCCAACAGGAGATTGATCGCCACATCGACGAGGCAACGGAGCTCGTCATCGTGGACAACTTGTCCTGCCTTGTCCGGGGCGGCGGACGGGAGAACGACGCCGAGTCTTGGCTCTCCGTTCAGGACTGGGCCTTACGGCTTCGCTCCCGTGGAAAATCCGTCCTCTTCGTCCATCACGCCGGGAAGGGCTGGGCGCAGAGGGTCACATCCAAGAGGGAAGATGTGCTTGATGTTGTCCTCCTCTTGAAGCGGCCTACCAACTATGAACAGTCCGAAGGATGTCACGTCGAGATCCATTATGAGAAGGCTCGGGGGCTCACCGGAGCCGATGTTGAACCCGTAGAAGCCCGGCTCATCACGGAATCGGACGGCACCCGGAGATGGGAGTGGAATGTCTCGGAGAATGCCTTGCCAGAAATCGTCAAGGAACTTGTCGATCTTGGAATGGGAAGGAAAGATATCATCCGGGAGCTCAAGGACGTTTACGGAAAATCCACAGCAACAGCCTATCGGCTCACCGAGGAATACTTCCCAAAGGGTGAGAAGGATCGTGAGAAACCCGTGAGAAAATCGTGAGAAATGCTCCCCTGAAAACAAGCACTGTAGCGGTTTTCTCAATTCTCACGAATTTTATCCCTAGGTTTTGAGAAATGAGAAAATCGGCATAGACGATGAGAAGACTCGTGAGAAAGGGATGAGAAAATGAGCCTGAAAGCATTGGCGCGGAAGGTGATCGAACGAGAAACCGTTGGAGAAACCATCCTCCCGACCGAGCCGAAAAAGGATTCCCCCCCGCTCCCGAGACCCCGGAAGGGGAGAAGTCCGTCCGCTCCCTGATCGAGGAACTACTGGCCGAGGGTCCACGTCCCTATGCCGAAATTCTGGCCGCTGTCGGGGGGAATGAAGACGCCCTCCGGGAGGCAATCCGGGGATGGGCCGAACTGACCGCCTACGACTCAGGGGAGGAATGGTTCTGGGAACTCCAGCCTGCTACTGCTACTATTGCGAATTTTGCTACTGATCCCGTCTCCATCGGAGAAAGGATCGGGATCAAATACGAGCAGGAGATCCCGGAGAGCTTGGGCAAGCCGATCTTCTGGCACAAGGGCACCCCGTTGGCTTATGAGAACGATCCCCCGCATATCAAGCTCTATGCGTGGGCAACCGTCTCTCTCTTTCCGGGACGGCCTTTGAGCGTTGACGCTGAGCCCGTTGGCCGATTGCTTGGGCTGTCCTCTCGGGAGGTTCGGGAGGCCCTATCCCGGTTGGCGCGAGACGGTGATCTTGTCCGCTCTTGGGAGGGAGGCCGGGAATTGTACCGGCTGAACGTCAAATATCCAGAAGGGGGGACTGATGCGGCAGGCTATTGAGCAGGGAATCTTTCTGATCGGGCTGGCATGGACAGCTTTCTTGACCGCCCGGAGACGATAACTAGTTATTGGGTCAACCGGACACCATGCCGTTCAACAAAAAAGGCCCCCGTCTCACCGGAGGCCACAAACCGGGGATGAACCCCGGTACAACAATCATCCGAAAGGATCATATCATGGCAACGCTCACGGAGTCAGCCGATAAACTCAGATCCTCCCTTCCCAAGTCCGGAGGCGGCAAGGCCCCGCAAGATTCCGGGATCAGGCTCGCCACCTTCCCGAGGCCCGAAGGGGAACTGCGCTTCACCTGGAACATCTACGAAGGAAAGCCCTATCTCCGGTTCCAGCTATGGAGCAAGGGAGATGACGGCTCATTCTGGCCGGTGAAGGGGCAGGGCTTCACGATCAAGGTCAAAGACCTCCCCGACCTCGC
>JAPTWQ010000035.1 GCA_028064945.1 Nitrospiraceae bacterium
TGGAGCTCCTGATCGGAATTGAACCGATAACCTTCCGCTTACAAGGCGGGTGCTCTGCCAATTGAGCTACAGGAGCATCGTGACAACTTGGTGCAGGATATAGAGGCTAACCCATTGACAGGATAAATTTCAACACACCTCGGGAAGCCTTTCTCCCGCTTGTCTTTTCCTTTCTGATGGATTATAAAGTAATGACTTCCTTTTGAATCCATCAGAGGTGGAACACCGTTCCTTTCCTTTAGCTAGATTGTATTTTTGGCGAATGAAACCCTTGATCTCCTCAGCCGCTTAGAGTGCCGGACGAAGATGGATCTCCTTGCCATTGGTCAAGTGCCCTCTAACCCAGAGAAAGACAAAATCGCATGATCTTCCCACCCAGTCGACAATTTTCAAAGCACTTCATCGGAACAGCCACAGCGGCTCTTGTCTTCTTTCAGTCTGGATCCATGATATCTTCTGCAATCTTTCCTTCCGATGCGAATGTCGTGAATGCCGCAGAAACACCCAAAGCCAACCAGGCTGCACCGGCCAAGGATCCAACCCAAGAGGTGGGAACCGATCCGGCTTCCCTGCAGGCCAGACTCAAGAAAGTCATTCTCGACTCCCTCTCCCGACAGAGAATTCCTTACAAGAATTTTGTCTGGCTGACCCCAAAAGCCGTTGACAATGCCATTCTTGCCCTTCCATTCTCGGTGGATGTGGGAGCCCAGAAGATCGTTCTGCCGGTCTATGTCATCAACCACCGCTACCTCGTCACAACTCCCCTTCTCGACATTACGAGACACTATTCGGTCGTTCCCAGCATCCCCCCTCCCCAGCCCATTGCCTTGGCGCTCCCGTCAACGGACTTTGACATTGACAGCTTTCCCTCCACCGGAAAGAAGGATGCCCCACACATTCTCATCATGTTTGGCGATGAACAGTGTGGAGCCTGCCGTCGATGGAACCGGCAGGAAGAAGAGTCAGTCAGGAAGGATCCATCGATCCGCTTTGTTTATATTCCCTACCCGCAAGTCACAATCCACAAGAATGCCCTGACTGCCGCCATTTTTGAAATGTGTGCCTTTCAGGAGAAACCCTCCTCCTTTTGGACAATCCACGATCAGATTGATCGTCGGGTTGAGATGAAAAACATTGACAAGGCCGGCCTGACGCCGATCTTTTCAGGGTTCATGATCCAGGCCGGGGTGCCGACGGCAAAGGTAAAGAAGTGCATGGATGAAAGCCGTCCCCTTGAAGCCATTTCAAAGGCAGGCAATGAGCTCGGGGCCAAGATCGGTGTCCCCTCCCCCCCCATCTTCCTTATCGATGGTCAGGTCAAGGAAGGGTATATGACCTACGCCCAGATCAAGCAAGCCATGTCTATGCCTAAGACTCCTGTTGCCACAGCGAATCCTTGAGTCCAAGATCGCTGAAGGATAAAATGATCCGGTAACGAAACAGAAAACGGACAGATCTCATCTTTCGTTTGGTTTGGCCAATCGTCTGAACTCAGCGTCTGCCGGCATTGGAGAAGACCCTCTTCCCGTATAACTCACTTTAAAGGAGTGGAGCCAACGTGGGATTTCGAACCTGGACCGACATCGATCGCTGGACCGATATCGACCTTGACTATATCGTTGAGCAGTCAGGCACGATTTCAAACGACCTCAACAAGGATGCAGTCAAGGACGCCATTTCCACCATCAAGAACTCCCTTACCTTCCTGGAGAAGAAGAAAGCCACAAAGGAAGATCGTGACCGTATCACAAAAGAGCGGATCAACATTTTGCTTCGGCTGGGATTTCAGATACGCCTTAAAGACCCTGCCATGGCCCAGTCCGGAGCTCCCACGGAAGAAGTCGAAGCCAAGGGCTAACGCCGAAACCGCCTATAATGCACCGGAGTGTGGTTGTCTCATCTCCTGACAATTCCCCTGGCGATTCTGGGGGGAGGAATCTGGGGCAGCTTTCTTGGAGTCCTGGCCATTCGCATCCCCCAGAAGATCTCCATTTTCTGGCCAGGGTCGCGGTGTGACCACTGCGGCCATCCTCTTTCCGTATCCGAGCTCATTCCTTTCCTTTCCTGGATTTACCTCCAGGGACGCTGTCGAGCCTGCCACCACAGAATCTTGATGGACATTCCTTTTGCTGAAGTCGCCACCGCTCTTTTTTTTCTTTTGCTCCTCGAGCTTTCCCCCTCCCCTCTCTCGGGGATGCGCGATTTGATTTTTTTCTCCTTTGCCCTTCCCTTGACCCTCATTGACAGTCGGTACAAGAGGCTTCCCCATATCCTGACAATTCCCTGCATGGCATCCGGAATCCTTCTGGGGGGAATGGTCCACGGCTCTCACGGACTGCTCGAAGCCCTCTTTGGCGCTCTGGCAGGATTCATTCCCGTTGCACTCATTGCCACTGCCTACCCCCGGGGAATCGGGATGGGAGACGCATTCTGGCTCTCGGCCATTGGGTCATTTACAGGACCCGGAGCCCTGACGCTTGTTCTCCTTGTCGCTTCGTCAACGGGAATCGTCGCCACACTTGTCGTCTATCTGACGAAGCATCGGAATTCTGGCCTCTCCCTTTTTTCCCTGGCGATGCCCTTTGGCCCCTTTCTCTCTCTCGGAGGGATTCTCACTCTGATGATTCCCGGAATTTCTCACCTCTTTAACGCAACGCTTCTGGAGACACTGTCATGAAAATTGCCCTTGCAGGCCTTGGAAATATGGGATTTCCCATGGCAGAAAGACTCCTTGCCAGGCCGTACCCTTTGACGGTGACAAATCGGACAAAAGAAAAAGCGCTCCCCCTTCTTGAAAAAGGAGCCCTGTGGGCCGCCTCTCCGGCAGAGGCGGCAAAAGAAGCCAGCATCTTTGCCACCATCCTTTCAAATGACGAGGCCCTCGAGTCTCTTCTATACGGGGCGGGGGTTCTGGATGCCCTACCGGAAGGCTCGGTACATTTATCGCTGTCAACCATCAGCGTCGAGCTTTCCAGAAAGATTGACGCTGAACACAGAAAAAGGGGACAAGGTTTTGTTTCGGCCCCCGTCTTCGGGCGCCCCGACGCCGTTGTCGAAGGTCGTCTTCGCGTTCTTTGTGCCGGAGATCCGGACTCTGTCGCCTCGGTCATGCCCATTCTTGAAACCTTGGGGGCCAAAGTTTTCCGATTGGGAGACTCCCCTTCCGTGGCCAATCTCGTGAAGCTCTCGGGAAATTTCATGATTGCTGCGGCACTCGAGGCTCTTGGCGAGTCCTTTGCCCTCGTTCGCCGAGCTGGCGTTGACCCTGCCCTCTTTCTCGAAATTCTCAATGACTCCCTTTTTCGCTCTCCTCTCTATGAAAACTATGGAAAGATCATGGCAGAGAAACGTTATGACAAGGCGGGGTTTACGATGGATCTGGGGCTCAAGGATCTGCACCTCATTCTTGAGGCGGCCGAGTCTCTTCGCGTACCGCTCCCGTTGGCCTCCATCGCCCGGGACTCCCTTTTGGCCGGACTGGCCCGAGGACGTCAGCCTCTCGACTGGTCAGCCATCGTTCTTTCTCACTACGAGCGGGCCGGGCTCGATGAAAAGCGTTAAGAGCTGATCGCTCGTCAAGATGTTTTCAACGGGACCCTGTGGTAGGATTAAAATTAGGTTAGGCTTGAGACTTTCTCTTGAAGTTTCACCTTGAATTCCATGTGATACCTTGTTCATGTCTTCTTCGATTTTCACTGCAAAAAATCTCTGAGGATTGATTTCTTTATGCCCACAGGCTATCGCCGCATTCTCATAGGATCAGATCTCTCGCCCTTTCCTGCCGATGTCATCGAGGAAATCCGGAAGCTGGCAGCCCATGGGGATTCGATCTTTCCTGAAGAAATTCATCTGGCCTTTGTTCTCGAAGCACTCCAGGATATTCCCATCGACCTTCCTATGGCCGGCCTCAACCTCTTGCCTGTGGCCGAGGAAGCCCTGAGGCGGTTGAACCAGATCGCCCGGGACCTCGGATCCATGCCTACCAGAATTTCAACGGGGGTCTACCATGGAAAGGCCGACAAAATCCTGGCCTCCCTGGCAGCGGTCCTGAGATTCGACCTGATTCTTGTCGTCTCTCACGGGAGACCCCTGATCAGCCGTTTGATGACCGGCTCTCTTCCCGGATCCCTTGTCCACATTTCCCCCGTCCCGGTTCTTGTCATCAAGGATCAAACCCGGAGCGACGAACTCTCCCGAACCCTTCTGGCCCATCTTCCCGCGGAGATCCTGAAACCTCTGGCACAATCTAACGGAGTGACAGACAAATAATGGCCATCCGACAGAACCTCGACCTCCCTCCGAATCTCGATACCGCCAGCTTTCTTGGAGAGATGAACCGGCACATTCATCTCTTTGAAGAGGCTTTCGGGCTCCGGATTTCCGTGAATGGACCGGTGTTGACGATGGTGGGAGAGGAAGAGGCCGTTCGCCAGGGATCCCGCGTCATCGATGACCTGACGTCCCTGATGGCGGCAGGCTACTCCATCCGCGAAGAAGAGATCCGACAGGCCATCTCGGTCTCCCGAAACTCTCCCCACATCTCTCTCAAGGATCTGCTTTCGGAGTATGTGCCGATCAACAGCAAAAAGCGGGTGATCTTTCCCAAATCCCTCCACCAGCTGGAGTACATCCGTGCCATGAAGACCAAGGATATTGTCTTTGGAATCGGGCCGGCCGGAACAGGCAAAACCTACTTGGCCGTCGCCCTGGCCGTCCACCATCTCCTGAAGGGCTCGTTCCGCCGGATTATCTTGGTTCGTCCGGCTGTCGAGGCAGGAGAACGGCTGGGATTCCTTCCGGGAGACATTGCCGAAAAGATCAACCCCTATCTGCGCCCCCTCTATGACGCCCTCTTCGATATGATCGATGTGGAAAAGGTCAACCGGATGATGGAGCGCCGGGAAATCGAGATCGCTCCGTTGGCCTTCATGCGGGGGAGAACCCTCAACGACTCCTTTGTCATTTTGGACGAGGCCCAGAATGCCACCGTCGAGCAGATGAAAATGTTCCTCACGCGCATCGGCTTCAACTCCAAGGCCATCATCACAGGGGACACAACCCAGATCGACCTCCCCCAGGATCGCTACAGCGGATTGCTCGAAGCCCAAGAGGTGCTGAAGGGAATCGAAGGCATCTCCTTCACCTTCTTTTCCGATGTCGATGTTGTTCGCCATCGCCTTGTCATGGAAATCGTCAAGGCCTACGAACGCTATGAAGCCTCCAAGCCCTCCCCCGCCCCCCGGACCCAGAATGCCTCAGAAAAGCGGTCACGACCTCCCCGCAAGACATCCTGAGGCCCCCATGTCGATTGAGATCCTCTCGTTGCAACGAGCCCTTCCCGTGGACACCGAACGACTTCATCGACACGCCCGACTCGCCCTGGAAGCCGTGGGCCAAGACCACTGTGACCTCTCCCTTGTCCTGGTCAATGACAAAAGGATGCGCGAACTGAACCGCACCTATCGGGGAAAGGCTTCCACCACCGATGTTCTCTCCTTTGAAGGTCCCCCGGGTTCTCCCCCTCGAATGCCTCGTTTTCTCGGAGAGATCGTGATCTCCGTCCCTCGGGCCCATCGCCAGGCCATGACAGCCGGTCTCTCTCCTGAGGACGAGCTCTCAAATCTCCTGATCCACGGAGTCTGCCATCTTCTGGGATTTGACCATGAGAGAGGGGAAGAAGATCAGCGGATCATGAAGGCCGAAGAAGAAAAGATCGCCCGACACATCCGGCGAAAAGAAGGACAAGGGGGCGAGGGAATCACCGGAAAGATCCCGGAAGGGACAGGGGACATTGATCCATCTGATGGGAAAAGAGTGGCACAAGGCCGCAAGGGGATGTCTTGATGGGATTTTTTGACAAAATCAGGGAGGGGCTTCAAAAAACCCGGGACAAGGTCGCACGGTCGATCGAATCGGTCTTCAACCGGCGAGATCCCGGATTTTATCAGGAGCTCGAAGAAATCCTGATCACTGCCGATGTTGGTCCCGTAGTCTCGAAGGAAATCGTCGAGGAACTGAAGGCCTGGGAAAAAAAGAATCCCGGAGCCACCTCCGAAGAGAGCCTGGCCCACCTTGAGCGGTCCCTGACAGAAATTTTCCCCTCCCCCACCCCTTGGGAGGAGTTCTCTCCCCGCAAATCCCCCATGGTGGTTCTCCTTGTGGGAGTCAACGGCGTCGGAAAGACGACAACCGCCGGCAAGCTTGCCGCCCGATTCAGGGATGCAGGAAATTCCGTCATCCTCGGGGCCGCCGACACCTTCCGTGCGGCGGCGATCGAGCAGCTTCGAAAATGGGGAGAGCGCCTCGATGTCCCCGTTGTCCATCAGAAACCCGGAGCCGATCCGGCCTCCGTCGCCTTCGATACCGTCAGGGCCGCCCGGGCCCGGGGGATCGATATGGCCATCATCGACACGGCGGGAAGGCTCCAGAACAAGCAAAACCTGATGAATGAGCTCAGGAAAATTGGGGCGATCATCAGCCGGGAGGCCCCGGACTCTCCCGTCGAGGTCTGGCTCGTCCTCGATGCAACCATCGGCCAGAATGCCCTTTCCCAACTTGACGAATTCGTCAAGATCGCGCCGGTTTCAGGACTCATCCTCACCAAGCTCGACGGCACGTCCCGAGGCGGGGTGGTCATCGCGCTGGCGCGCCGCCACCAGATCCCCGTCCGATTCATTGGCGTGGGAGAAAAGACCGATGATCTTCTCCCCTTCGACCCGTCAACCTTTGTTCGGTCGATCCTTCGAACCAGCTGAAAGCCTTCTCTTCCCCGTCACTCATCCGATCGAAAAACGAACCGGTAGACGAGCCAGACCAGCAAACCCGCCAGAAGAGCTGTTCCTCCCGCGAGAACTCCCTTGGGACCGTTGGCCATCATAAAGAAAAAGAACAGGGCAACGGCCAGCCCCCCCAAGAAGTATCGGACGAGCCCCCACCACTCCTTGGAGGTGATGGGCTCAGAGAGAAGCGGGGCCGGATCGTCCTCCTCATGATTCGCGTCGGAGTGTGTCTCCCGTGGCGGATCCTCCTGATTGGAAGCCATGGTGTGTTGCCTCCTTACCCTGTAAAAATGCCATGATATAATGAGAAAGCAGGTGGAGACAAAGAATGAATGTCTCTTCCGTTTCCTCCGGAAAGGATTGGGGTCTTCTTCTCTTTGATTATAGGAGAGGCGACAATCATCCGACAACCGCTCACTTGGGGGTTCCTTCATGGACGAGGGCAAACAGACACCTCTTCGGCTAGAGGAAAAGCTTCGGCTTTTGCCCGACTCGCCGGGAGTCTACCTCATGAAGGACGACAAGGGAGAGGTTCTCTATGTCGGAAAATCCAAATGCCTCAAGGATCGGGTACGCTCCTACTTCCAGAAGACCCGCCCCACCTCCCCACGCATCCGGAAAATGACCGAACGGGTTGCAAACATTGAAACACTGGTGACCCGAAGCGAGCTCGACGCCCTTATTCTCGAAAATACCCTCATCAAGAAATACCGGCCACGTTTCAACGTGCTCTTTCGCGATGACAAGACCTACCCTTATCTCCGCTTTTCCTGGTCTGAAGATTTCCCGAGGCTCTCGGTCACACGCAGGGTGTCCCGAAGCCCCGATCTGACCTTTGGCCCCTACGCCAGTCCCGGCGCCCTCCGGGAAACCCTCGGATCCATCTCCCGGATCTTTCCGCTGGCCACATGCAGCCTCGACCTGGGAAAAACGATCGATCGCCCCTGCATTGAATACCAGATTGGCCGTTGCATGGGACCCTGCGCCGAACTTGTCACCCGGGAGGAATACCGCAGGATGGCCGATGGCGTCCGACTCTTTCTTGAAGGCAAGAACAGCGACCTCGAGACCCTTCTCCACAATGAAATGGTTCGCCATGCCAAAAATCTAGAGTTCGAAAAAGCGGCCAAGGCCAAGCACCGACTCGAGAGCATTCGGACCATCCTTGAGCGTCAAACCGTCGAATTTCGGATTTCTTCCGCGGTGGATGCCGTCGCTGTCGAGACAGACGAAGGCTCCGCGCAGATCGAACTCCTCTCTGTCCGAAACGGACGTATCGCCGGGCGACGGGAGGTCCATATCAGAAACTTCGACCAGGACAGCCCTGACGACCTTCTCATGGCCTTTCTCGAACAGCATTACTCCCAGGAGACAACGGCACTTCCGGAGGAGATCCTTCTCTCCCATCCCCTGACCCATGAAGCCCTCATGAACCTCGAGTGGATGTCCGAAAAGAAAGGTGGAAAGGTCATCGTTACCCACCCCCGGAGAGGAGAAAAGAAGACCGTGGTCGAACTCGCGCAAAACAATGCCCGGGCCTCCCTGAAAGAACGCGGAAAGAGTCAGTCCGATCTTCGGCAGGCCCTCGAAGAGGTTCGCGAGATGCTTGGTCTTGAACAAGCTCCCGCCAGCATTGGCTGCGTGGACATCTCGAATACCGGAGATTCCTTTCCTGTCGCCTCCCTGGTCGTCTTTGTCGATGGTCTCCCTGAAAAGTCTCTCTACCGAAGATTTCGGATCCGGTACGACCGGGGGCAGGACGACTTTCGGATGCTGGCCGAGGTTCTCTCCCGTCATTTCGACGAGCGCCCCTTGCCCGACCTTCTTCTCATCGACGGCGGAGAGCCGCAGCTCAGGGCCGCACTGGCCGCCCTCCACCAGATCGGCAAAGCGCCACTCCCCAAACAGGTCATGGGAATCGCCAAGGAGCGAAGCCGCACTGGTCACCTCGAGCGACTCGTCTCTCCCGAGTTCGACTCCCCCCTGATTCTTCCCCCTCACCGGCCGGCAACGCACCTGCTGATGAGGGTCCGGGACGAGGCCCACCGGTTTGCCATTACCTACCACCGAAAGCTTCGGGAGGAAGCCTTGACCCACTCTCGACTTCTGGATATCCCGGGCATAGGCCCCTCCCGAGAGAAACAGCTGCTCCTGACCTTCGGATCCATGGAAGAACTCAAATCCGCGGGCCCCGAAAGAATCGCCCGCGAAGGGGGACTTCCTGCCTCCCTGGCCCGGCGGATCGCCGAACATCTTTCTGGAGGGCCGTCTCCCGGAACGTCCAAGGAGGATGACCGATGATCCAGCCGATCATCATCATGCTGGTCGGGCTTTCCTGGGTCTCCGCCGCGCTCTTCTTCCGCCACGAGATCGATCCCCTCTATGCCCAGATGCCTCTCATGGCCAGCCTTGTCATCCTTCTGGTCCTTCTTCTCCACGCCATCGTCCTTGGAGGGATCGGACGCAATCTCGGACGCCCCTATCTGTCGCGAAAAGGGAAGAAAAAGTCTTCCCGGGGAATTCCTCCCCCCTCCTTTTCCTTTGTTGCCATCTGGAGCTTTATCGGGCTTTCGGCCATGCTGGCCGGCTTTGCCTTCCGGTCTGATCCAGGGTCGCTCTCCCTGTCGCTCTGGATCCTTGGAGGTGTCACGCTTCTTGCCTCCCTCTGCTTCCTTCTCATTCCCTCACAGGTTCACTCGGAGAATGCCGAAGGAGAAATCATCTTCAAGCCCAATCCGGTCCGGATGGCGCCCAAAGCGATCTACTTCTGGACCTCGGCGATTATCTATGGAGGCTTCTTTCTGATCTCCGGCGCCACGGTGAGCAACACCTCGGGGATGGTCTCCCTCATCAGCATGGGCACAGGGGCGGGATGGCTGCTGGGGGCAACAATTCTCTCGCTCGTCGCCCTGTTTCGGATGGGCATCTCCGATGAGGAACACCAGACCAGCAAGAGCAATCTTCTTGTTCCTTCGGAGGATTTCAGCCAAATTGCGGGAAACCCCGAGATCAAATCGGAGATGGCCCAGATCCTCTATCAGGTCACCAATGCCCAAAAGGGTGTGGGGTCCGCTCCCAACGGCATCCTGTTGACAGGATCCTCTTCGGTCGGCCGAACGATCATGGCGCGCGCCTTGGCCGGCGAATACAAGCGCCCCCTCTTCAACCTCTCTCTCGACTCCTTGCTGACCGTGGACTCCCAGACCTTTGAAAATCATTGGAAGGGATTTCTTTTCAAGATCAAACCCTTCAATCCCCTGATCATCTATATTGAGAACTACGGAAATTTCATCCGGGGAATTCAGGGAAATCCTCAAGGTCTTCATAATGTTCAGACGTTCCTGACCAGAATGGCAAAAAACAGGACCCATCTTCTGATCGCCTCCGCCGACAAGACCGATGACCTTCCCAAGTTCTTCATCTCCCCCCCCATCATCAACTGGATCATTCCCATTCCAATGCCGGACTTCGAGATGAGAAAGACTCTTTTGGGACGATTTCTGATGGAGGAAGCCAAAAAGAATGAGCTTCTCCCGGGCAATGTCCCCCTCCTCACCGTCGAGATGGTTCAGGGCTTTGACTTGGGAAAGCTTTCAGCCCTGATGGAAGGATTCACGGCGGAGGACATTCGAGAAGTCGTCCTCCACAGCTCCGACTATGCCCAAAAGCTTCGCCGGTCTCTCCGTCAGCTCGACATCGATGTTTCCATCCGAAGAAAGGCTCAAAACTGGAAGGATCCGACCGCGGGCCCCATGGAAAGGGTCCGGGCCCAACTCACCGACGAGACGATGGCCCCCTTCATCATCCACCGGACCAGCGAGCTCTTCTCCAATCGCCAGAAGAAGTCTCATGAATCCATCCTGATCATCGGTCGCAATCGGAGCATTCGCCGCCAGATCGCCATGCGCCTCTCCGAGCTGGTCAGCTACAGCTTCATGACGACCTCGGACGAGAAGCGCCTCGACGGGAATGAATTCAGAAACCTTCTCCTCCGGGCAAGGAAGCATCGTCCGTCAACGATTTTTGTTGATCCCGTCGAAGAGCTTTTTCCCAAGGTTCAGCTCTCGAATTATGGATATCACGGAGAGCTCTACAACCAGAAGGTCATGGAAATCTCACAAGCCAATGAGGACAAGAATATCTGGCTGATCGGCGGGGCCGATGATGTCAACAAGATTGATCCTTTTATTGCCCGACGTTTTGCCTCGGTCCTCGATTTGGCCGAGCTCGGCCGATCCCTTTTCTCTGAACTTGAAGAGTTTGCCTTGGGCAAAATCCTTGAAGGGATCGATCCCGACAAAATCAACTTTGCCGAGTTTGATCACACAGAGGAGGCCGCCTCAGGCGACTCCGCCCCGGAAGGCGCCGAAGAGCAAGCCGGCAGCCTTCATCTTCTTATGCCTGAACCTCTCGCTGAAGCCCTCCCGGGCTATCCGGGGAGACAGGATATCCAGATGGAAGTCCGTTCGGTTCTCGAGGCGGGGAAATATGGCATCAAGAAAGGCGGCTCCGGGCTTCTCGGGGCCTTTCTCTTTGCGGGGCCCCGGGGAACAGGAAAGCTCGAGGCGGCCCGGGCGGTGGCCCACTATCTCGACCCGGAAAAGCCCTCTCTGGTGGTTCGGGATATGGGGCTCTATTCCGATCGTCTCTTTGCCAGCATGCTCCTCCAGCGCCCCCTGGGGTCAACGGCCCAAAGTCCGCTTCCGGTGGGAATCCATACCGTTCTCGAGGAACGCCCCGATTCTGTGCTTTTCCTGGACAATATCGAACAGGCTCATCCTTCGGCCTGGGACTTCCTTATGGAATATGTGACCGACGGGACCATCTCCAATGGCAAGAAACGGCTCGCAGTTCCCAAAAGCACCCTCATCCTTTCCACAAGTCTCTTTTCGGGGGACGAAATGGAAGAATTGAAAGGCGGCAACCGCGCGGCAATGATCCTCGAAAGACTGGGAGAAAAGAACGGCCGACTCTCCTTCCTGCCCGTCTTTGGGAGAGAGCTTCTGAACACTCTCGACCTGATCGTCCCGTTCCCGACCTACACCGATGCCGACCTGATCGATATGGCCCGAAGAACGGTTTACGAAACCATGGTCTCCTACATCAAGGGTCACCCCATGAAAGGCGTTCTCGACATCGACCCGGAGGTCCCCGCCTTCATCGCCTTTCAACTTGACCCGACTCTGGTGACCCTTCCCCAGCTTCAGAGAAAGGTCCAGTCCCTTCTTCTCCCCGCACTGAAGTCCCTCGACAATGCGGCATCCACCCTGACGCCGGAGAGCTCCCTCCGCATCGGAATCGTGGACAATCAGATCCAGCTCACCGAAGGAGCGCCTGTCGTTACGGAAAAAGAGCCGACGGTCGTGACGGCAGGGGCCTAGCACCACCAATAAGCCCCGCAAGCCCTCCGAGAACAAAGGATCCTGCCAGCGCAGAGATCCACTCTCCCGGAAGAAACCATCCCCGAGCACCGCCCAGCACACACACCCCGGAAAGAACCATGGACAGAAGACGTCCCCGGAAGCTCACTCCCTCCAGCAGAATCACAAAGGCTCCCGCCACCAGAAAAACCATCGTTCCATTCAACAATGTCCTCTGTAAAACCAGCCCCACCCCCACAATCATGAGGAACAAAGAGGCAGCCTCCCACAGGGGATATCGGGGACCCTCCCGGCGAAGCCATCCCAGCGAGAAGAGACCCAGTCCGCCCCCAAGCAGGGCATGAACGGCAATCGCGCTAAAGGGAATCGGATCAACGACAGGTCGGGCCAAAACCCCTCCCAGGTAAACACCGAAAACCGCGGACGACCAAAGAAAAAACCAGAACCGAAAAGAACGATGGGTCCAAGGAAGGGACAGCATGGCAAGAAGGATCCCTGCGGCCACGAGGAGACCTCCCTCCATGGGAAGGGCTGATCGTGGATGAAGAAGAAAACCCACGACCAAGACAGCGGCTCCCGCCTGCGTAAAGGCCAGCCCGAGCCGCAGATGGAGGGAGAATTCAAGCCAGCGGATCATCAGAAGAGGAAGGATTCCTCCCAGGACAAGAAGATGAAGAATGGCCAAGAGAGGAAACTCAAAAAGCGGAGTCGAGAGTCGGGGATGCGCGACGAGCGCCATCACGGCAGAGAGAACGAGGTTGATGAGGGAATAGATCCTGACTCCCTGCAAAAATCTTGGGCTCCCGGAGATTGTCAACGCGGTCCAATCCTCATAAAATAAAAAACTCCGACCCGCGAGAGTGGCGAAACGGCAGACGCACCAGACTTAGGATCTGGCGGGGCAACCCGTGGGGGTTCAAGTCCCCCCTCTCGCACCATTTTGCCTGATCATGGCGTTCTCTTTAACTCAACCTTTCTGCTTCTTCTGGAATTCTTTCAGAAACTCACTCCTGGGCCTCAGAAAATTCGATTGTCTCATGGTCCCTCATGTGCTCGGCAATCACAAGAGCCATCGAGACAAAGATCAGGGTCATACCGCTTCCCTCCAGCCAATCCGGCCGTTCCCCCAATTGGCCCCATGAGGCCAGAATTCCCACGGCCGGAGCAAGAAGAGTTCCCATACCGGCGACGCCGGAGGGAAGTCGATGGAGGGCATAGGCCCAAAGTATCCAGGCCAGCGCATTTCCCGGCACCGCATTATAAAGGAATGCCAAGGTCAGGCCGGTCGTCCAGTGAATTGACCAGGGATCGACGAGGAGCGCCAATCCCAAGATAACGACCCCTCCCAGGACCATTTGCCAGGCCGTGACATCAAGAATGTCAAAGGCGGGGGATCCGAACCGTTTTTGCCAAACAGCTGAAAGGGCCCAGAAAATCCCCGAAAGAACTGCCAGAAGGAGTCCTGTTCCTCCCTTTATGTTCAGCGGGTCCAGAATGAGAAGAAGGCCCACAAGAGACAGGCCCAGAGCCGGCTTTTCCAGTCCCCGAATTCTCTCCCCGAGAAAGACAGAGGAGAGAAGAACAAGCCAAATTGGCATCATATAGACGAGAATAGCCGTTTTACCCGCGGAGCCATACTCCAGCGCCCAAAGAGTACACCCGACAAATCCTGTCGACTGAAGAAGCCCCAACGGAAAGACATACCTCAATGG
This sequence comes from Nitrospiraceae bacterium, assembly GCA_028064945.1. Next base: position 13,873 of record JAPTWQ010000035.1, read on the forward strand.
AGGCATCCTCAGAGGGCGCCCCATGGTCCTCAGGATGGCAAAGAGAACGACCGCTCCTCCCAAGACACGGAGGGCGGCAAAGAGGAGCGGAGGACAGTCTGCCAGCGCCCCCTTCATGACGACCCAATTGTAGCCCCAGATCAGGGAAAGAAAAAAAAGGGCGAGAGCCGGATAGAGTTTGAGATCTTTCAATGAGTCTCCGAGATATTAGGGAATGAAGTTTGGAAACAGGCGAGAAGAAGACGGACGATATGGAGGTTGAAACAAACCTGTTTCAAAAGGAGGGAGCCCCGGGAAGGCAAGCCTTCTTGATGCCACCTCCATCCGCTTGGAGAGGAGATCGGCCATCATTCCTTCTCCCCGCATCCGAACCCCAAAACGGTCATCATAGAGCTTTCCTCCATGGTATTCCCGGAGCCGGGAGAGAACCGCCTGTGCCTTGTCAGGGTAATGCCGTTCGAGCCATTCGGAAAAGAGGCCCCGAACCTCCAGGGGGAGTCGCAGAAGGATATACTCTGCCGAGACCCCTCCGGCCTCCCTTGACATCGAGAGGATCGACTCAAGCTCATGGCAGGTCAACCCTGGGATCACGGGAGCGACGAGAACCCCGGTGGGAACATGTGCCGAGGAGAGACGGCAAAGCGTTTCAATTCGGCGGGACGGGGTCGTGGCCCGAGGTTCGAGACGGCGGGAGAGAGCCTCATCGAGGGTGGGGAGGGAGAGATGAACATGGACAAGGTGCCGCCCCGCCATCGAAGACAGAATGTCCAGATCCCGCTCGATGAGGGACGATTTCGTGATGAGAACCACAGGATGGTTGAATCTGTCCAGGACACCCAGAATCGCTCGCGTCAGACCAAGGGCATCCTCTGCCGGCTGGTAGGCATCCGTGTTGATGCCCAGCGCCAATGGCTCGACGGCATAGCCCTTTTTTGACAGTTCCTTTTCCAGAAGGGCCGGGGCGTCCTTTTTGAACAGAATCCGTCGTTCGAAGTCCAGCCCCGGAGAATATCCCACCGTGGCGTGGGATGGACGAGCAAAGCAGTAAATGCATCCATGTTCACACCCTCGATAGGGGTTCACGGATCGGGAGAATCCCACGTCGGGGGAGTCATTTTCCGTGATGATTGTTCGCGCCGCCTCAGGAATGAGGCGCGTAACATTGTCGAGTGCTGGCGGAACTCCGTCGTCAGAGACGAGCTCCCGGATTTCCCGGTCGAAACGGTTATCGGGAAGGGAGAGGGCCCCTCTTCCCCGAAGAGGTTCTGGTGGGATTCGGCTCATCTGTTTTTCTGTCTTCCAACGAGATGAGGTCCGCCCGAGAAGAACGACTGCGCCACAGGCCCTCCTTCCCCCTCCTCAAGCTTCGGGGATCTCGGGGACACCGATCTCCCAGGCCTCAAGGTCGAAGGGACGAGTCTTGACGATCCGGCAGTCAACAATCTCTCCCGGACTTCCTTGCCCAGAAAGGACAAGGACCTCTCCGTCAATCCCATCCGGGGCCATTCCTCGCGTCCGTCCGGAGAGGACAAGGTCCGACTGCTCGGAGAGCCCTTCAATGAGGATCGGCTGAACTGTACCTTCAAGAGCCTTGTTCTTTTCCAGGGAGATCCCGGCGCACAGCGCCATAAGATCCTTTCTCCGGCGCATCCTGATCCGATGCGGAACCTGATCCGGCAAAGAATAGGACGGAGTTCCCTCCTCCCGGGAAAAGGCAAAGACACCGACATGGTCAAAGCGGGCCCATGCCGCGAACTCCATGAGCGACTCAAATTCGCGCTCGGTTTCTCCCGGGAATCCTGTAATGAATGTGGTACGGAGGGTTACTCCAGGGATCGCGGAACGCACTCGATCCACAAGGCGCTTCATGAATTCGACATTTCCTGGGCGCTTCATGGCAGTCAGGACACTGGCCTCCACATGCTGGAGTGGTATATCGAGATAGGGAAGAACTGTCCGGGACTTTGCCATGACGGAGAGAAGGCGATCGGTCACAAGCGTCGGATAGGCATAGAGAAGACGGACCCAAGGAACTCCCCCCTCCGCATCGATTCGCTCCAGGAGCTCCGACAACCCGTCGGTCAGCCCCAGATCCTGACCATAGCGCGTCAGATCCTGGGCAATCAGGGTGATTTCTCGGGTTCCACGTATGGCCAGGTCACGAACCTCTGCCAGAACACTCTCCGGCGTCCGGCTGACCTGACCTCCCCGGGAGAGAGGGATGGAGCAAAAGGTGCACGGGTGGTCACACCCTTCGGACACCTTCACGTAGGCTCGATGGGGGGGGGTCAGACGGGCTCCCGGAAGGGGAAAGAGCGCGGGGCGAATCGAGAGGGAGGAGGTGGTGTTTCCCCCAACCTGGTCGAGGATTTCTCCCAGACGATGCTCCTCGAAGGTGGTCAGGGCCAGGTCGACCTCGGGAATGAGCTCCCCCATCTGATCACGGTAGCGGGACACAAGGCATCCTGCACCGACCAAATAGCGGGCCTTCCCCTCCTCCTTGTAACGGGAGAGTTCAAGCAGGGTATCGACAGACTCCCTTCGGGCATCCGTGACGAAGCTGCAGGTATTGACCAGAAGGATCTCAGCTTCTTCGAGATCGGGAACAACCTTATATCCACGCGAGGAAAGGTCGCTGATCATCCTCTCGGTGTCAGAAGAGTTCTTCGGACACCCCAAGCTGACAATTCCCACCGTTTTTTCGTTCCAGGTGATCTTCTTTTTCATCATTATCCACAATCATGTTACAATCGACAGCAATTGGCAGTAAAATGGGTCTTCCTTGCCCCCCGCACTTGGCCCATCGACGATCGGACACGACAGGAGAAGTCAGAGAGCAATGATCAAAAATCTTATCATCGTGGCTGCCATCGCTGTCACGGTCATGATTGCCTACTCGATGGGAACGAAAGAAAACAACGCAAAAGTCAATGACATGAAGTCCCAGATTGACTCACTCAAGGCCCAGCTGGGAAGCCAGGGGAAAAACATTCAAGAATCCTATAATCGGCTCCACCGCTCTCTCAATCTCCACATGGCGGAAACCAGCATCGAAACAGCCATCCACGACACTCTCGATCAAAACTTTGGAGAGGCCCGGGTCGCCATCGAATCAGCGAAAAAATATCTTCAACATGCAGAGGGGAAAAAGGTGTCGGCGGAAGATCTTTCAGCCATTGCCGGAAACCTCGACAGCGCCTCCCAAGATCTGAAAGCACTGGACAGAAAGGCCCTCAAGACTCTGTCAGATGCCGAAAAACAGGTCAGGGACCTCATCGCAAAGAACGCCTCCTGACCCCCCGTTCACCTTCCGGACTTGAGACGTTTGAAAAATCCCTGATAAGGAATTTCAGGGCTGTTCATTACAACAATCTGAACAAGCTCCCACCCCTCAAGCCCCAGAAAGTTCAACTGGTTCTCGACCTGCTCGCGGCTCACAGGGACAACCCTGTACTCCCAGATCATCGACACAGCCTAGCCCTCCTTGGCAGGAGCTCCGGCAGCAGGACCCGCCTGACGTCTTTTCTTTGAAGAAGCCCGTCGAACGATTTTTTTGAGGCGACGAAGCTCAGTATCCGCCTTGCGTTCCCCCGGAGCAACATCAGCCTTTCGCTTTTGAATCATTTCCTTCGTGACATTGAGTCGTTTTTCCAATTTTTCAGCAACCGGCTTTCCCATTTCATCCTCCTGAGATTCTGTTTGATGTCCATCAAATTCAATGTCTCTTAAAAACTAGCGTGCATCGGCCTCCACGACGAAGGCGTGTCCGAGCTCGCTTTTAACGCGCCGGGCAAAGCTCCGGGCTCTGTCGGGATTCTGGAACCTTCCGACATAAACACGATAGACACGTCGATTCCCTACCCTGGCCTTGCGCACCTCGGCTCCCGGATAGTGCCTCAAACTCCTGGCATAGATCATGGCCTCTTGATATCCCGAGAAAGAGGCAACCTGAACCAAATAATTCGAAGGCGAAATCTTTCGTCCCCCGGGAGAGCTGAGAACCGTGATCTTTACAAGTCCCGTTCCGGGTCCGATAATCCCGATCCTGTTGGCCGCCTCCCAGGAAAGATCGATGATGCGCCCGGAAACAAAGGGCCCTCGGTCATTCACAAGGACATCCACGGAGCGTTCGTTGGCCAAGTTTGTCACGCGAACTTCTGTCCCCAGCGGAAGCGTTCGATGGGCAGCCGTCAGGTCATGTTTATGAAAAATGGCTCCACTGGCCGTCTTTTTCCCATAAAAGGTCGGTCCGTACCATGAAGCCCGCCCCACCTCTGTCATTCCCGGTGTTGCGGACATGATGGACGTATCTTGTGAGCCAAACCGGGATATTGTTGCGGAATCTCCGCCCGAGCTTCCCCAGGAGATGGGTTTTCCGATCTCCGATGCGCACGACGGAAGCAGACAGAGCATCGCAACGGCTGTCATTCGTCGGAGTCGACACATCTTTTGAATTTCCTCCCTGATCGACCGTCTTCCCGGAACTTCGTCCTCCCCCGGCGGCACCTCTTACATTTCGAAAATCGACCCAAATATCAAGCACACCGATAATAGAGAAGAGAAGGAAAAATAAAGGCTGGAGAGCGACAAACAATGCCGCAACCCCCCAAAACCAGCGCCCTATCTTTCGTTTCTTGACATAGTGTACCAGAATGGCCACTCCCTGTCCTGCATAAAGCGCCCCAAGAACCATCACGAGATTCGTCCCGATGATACGAATGGACAAGGTCGGAACAAGAAATAGGGCCAAGGAGGCAATCAAGAGGAAAATGACCGGGTCAGGGAGGAGAAAGTCCTCCGGCCCCTTCTCCGAGAGAGTCGGCGTCTCCTCTTTGCGTACGGCGGCCGACACCCCCCACAAGGCCATCGAGGTCATCAGGCCATAGCTTGCAAGCATACCAGGAATGACCGAGACCACAGTCCGGTAAATCATTGGCTCTAACGCCATCAGACGGGTCTTTTCATCCGGAGTCAGTGTCGTCTGGGCATTCTGGATTGCGGTATTCATCACAATCAAAACGGCTTGATGAAGGGATTTGGAAAGAGCGGTCCACAGCTCCCCGCTCGTTTTTTCATAAAGAAGGAAGGCGATTCCCCCCAAAAAAAAGACTATCTGGAAGGCCCCGGAGAAAATAATCATCAGAGGAGGAGAGCCGCGCCTGATCAGGGATGCCACGACGAGAGCAGGAAGTCCGCACAGTCCGATGTAGAGGAGAACGGCTAACCCGGGCATGGTGGTCTTGAGAAGGGAGGCAAAGAGAAAAATCACGCCGCCGGAGGTCACCATGGCCCCCGTCCCCAAAAGAACTGCCGGGTAGCGAAGCTGGGCCATGATGATCGGAACGCCTGCAAACATTGCCACAAAAACACCCAAGCGGGGCAATGCGAGCAGGGAAAGAAAAAGTGCCGATGAAAAGGAAACCGCCGACAAGAACGGCGCGGCGGGAAAAGGCATCGTCAGATCAGCTTTCCTCGGCAAATGCGAGGAAGGCCACATTCCTGGACTGCTTGATTGCCTTGGAAACCGCGCGCTGATGATGTGAGCATGTCCCGGTCAGGCGACGAGGAAGAATCTTGCCTCTCTCCGTCAGATAGGAGTGGAGGGTTGTCTGATCCTTGTAGTCGATTGCCAGGGATTCTGTGCAAAAACGACAAACTTTCTTTCTTTGAAATGAACGGGCCTGACCTGCCATGAAAGATGATCCTTTCTTTTCTATCCGGACTGACCGGACGTTTTTGAGTGCGAAAGCACCCTTGTGGAGTTAGAACGGGATATCCGATTCCTGTCCCTGAAAACCGATGCCTGGATCCGGATAGGAGTCCTGACGGCCACCTGACTCCGCCCCTCCCGATCGTTTCGGCGGACCGACGAAGGTTAGAGTCGACACGATCACTTCCACCTTGGAGCGCTTTTGACCTTCCTGTTCCCATCGGTTCTGTTGAAGGCGCCCTTCGACAAGGATCGGCATTCCTTTTGCAAGGTAATCCCGGACAAAATCAGCCTGCTTGCCAAAGGTCACGCAGTCGATATAGCTGACATCGTCCTTATCGTCCCCAGCCTTGCCCCGATTGTTGTTGATCGCCAAGCTAAAGGAGCCGACAGGCATTCCTCCGCCGGTCACCCGGATTTCAGGATCCCGCGTCAGATTTCCCATCAATATCACCTTGTTAAAGCTGCTCAAATGGCTTCTCCTTCAACATCATGTGCGGCCATCTCCTCTCCCGCACCTGACGATCCTGAAGTCGATTCGGAGGAAGACTCCACTGTTGGAAGAACGAGGGTCTTACGGCGAAGATTCATGCTTTTGATAATACGTTCGTCGAGACGGGCAACACGTTCGAGTTCGATCTGATCAGCCGGGTTCTTGAATTCTGCATAGAGTATAACATAATCAGCCTTCTTCTCTTTGCGGAGTTCGTAGGCCAACCGCTTCTTTCCCAGACGCTGGGTGGCATGGAGACGTCCGCCTTTGTCCTCAACAATCTTCTCATAACGGGAGATTGTTGCCTGAGCCTCTTCATCGGACAAGGTCGGCTTCAGAAGAAGCACACATTCGTAGAAGTACATGGATGGAACCTCCCTATTTTCTATACGTTAAAGCGGAAATAAACGACATCTCCGTCCTGAATGATATACTCCTTGCCTTCGAGGCGAAGAAGTCCCTTCTCCTTGACAGCCTTTTCCGAACCGAGCCGATCGAGATCCTCGTAACGCATAACCTCCGCCCTGAT
>JAPTWQ010000137.1 GCA_028064945.1 Nitrospiraceae bacterium
GGAGCATGTCAGCCAAGCCGTGTTTGCGTCGGTTTTGAACATGAGTCTGTCGACAGTCCAAAAATGGGAAATCGGGGAAAAACGTCCGAGTGGTCCTTCCCTGAAGCTGTTGAGCCTCGTCGAGAAGAAAGGGCTTTCGGGAGTCTTGTAACTTCCCCGGGCATAAACGAATGAAAAAATAATGGCTCTTCGTCCCAAGGAGACCTTTTGACCCCAGCCCTCACCGAATCCGGCCTCGAAAATATCGTCCTTGGCTGGTTCGGCGAGCTAGGATACACGATCCTCCATGGTCCGGAGATCGCCCCGGAAACCCCTCAGGCCGAACGCTCCTCCTACTCCGATCCTCTCCTTCCGGCCCGTGTTCACTCCGCTCTTTCCCGTCTCAATCCCCACCTTCCTCCTGAAGCGTTGGAGGAAGCCTTCCGGAAGCTCACCCGGATCGACTCCCCCACCCTGATTCAGCGAAACCACGCCTTCCACCGCTTTCTTGTGGAAGGGATTCCCGTCGAATATCGCACCCGGGATCGGATCGTCTCCGATTCGGCCCGGCTTTTCGACCTTTCCAATCTCGACAACAACGACTGGGTGGTGGTCAACCAGTTGACCGTCGTGGAGGGCCACCACAACCGGCGGCCCGATATCGTGGTCTTCGTGAACGGGATCCCGTTGGGAGTCATTGAGCTCAAAAATCCCGGAGACGAAAAGGCCACGATCTGGTCGGCCTTCAACCAGCTTCAGACCTACAAGGAACAGATCCCCTCCCTCTTCGCCTTCAATGAGCTCCTGGTGATCTCCGACGGCTATGAGGCTCGTATTGGCTCTCTCTCGTCCAACCGGGAGCGCTTTGCCCCCTGGCGAACGATCGAAGGGGAAGAGGAAGCCCGTCTGCGTCCCCCGATCGAGGTCCTGACAAAGGGGGTCTTCCGGAAAGACCACCTGTTGGATCTTGTCTCCCACTTTGTGGTGTTCGAGGGGGAAACGGACGGCAGCCTGGTCAAGAAGCTGGCCGGATACCACCAGTTTCATGCCGTGAACAAGGCGCTCGACACGACGATCGCCGCCTCCCGTCCCACGGGAGACCGGCGGATCGGGGTGGTCTGGCATACCCAGGGGTCTGGGAAAAGTCTCACCATGGTCTTCTATGCCGGAAAGGTCATTCTTCACCCGGCCATGGAAAACCCCACATTGGTGGTACTCACCGATCGGAACGATCTCGACGGGCAACTCTTTGGAACCTTCTCCTGGTGCCACGAGGTCCTGCGCCAGACCCCGGTTCAGGCCGAGACCCGACGGCGGCTCCGGGAGCTTCTTCGGGTCGCCTCGGGAGGGGTGGTCTTTACCACGATCCAGAAGTTCCTTCCCGACCCCGAGACGGACGGAGATACCTTTCCCAAGCTCTCGGACCGTCGGAACATTGTGGTGATTGCCGACGAAGCCCACCGAAGCCAGTACGACCTCATGGACGGATTTGCCCGGCACATGCGGGACGCTCTTCCCAACGCCTCCTTTATCGGGTTCACGGGAACGCCGGTGGAACTGTCCGACCGGAACACCAAGGCGATCTTCGGAGACTATATCAGCGTCTACGATATCCAGCGGGCCGTGGACGACGGGGCCACCGTTCCGATCTACTACGAATCCCGTTTAGCCAAGCTCGATCTTCCGGAGGCCGAGAAGCCCCATATCGACCAGGAGTTCGAAGAGGTGACGGAGACGGAAGAGGAGGAGAGCAAGGAGAAGCTCAAGTCCAAATGGGCGGCCCTTGAAGCGGTGGTGGGGACCGAAAAACGAATCGGCCTCATGGCCCGGGATATTGTCGACCACTTCGAAAAACGCCAAGAAGCCCTCGACGGCAAGGCCATGATCGTCTGCATGAGCCGGAGGATCTGTCTTGACCTCCATAAGGCCCTTGTGGCTCTTCGCCCCGGCTGGTACGACAAGGACGATACCAAAGGGATCTTAAAGGTCGTCATGACGGGAAGTGCCAGCGACCCCTTGGAATGGCAGGAGCATATCCGGAACAAACCTAGAAGGGAAAAGCTCGCCAACCGGTTCCGGGATCCGACCGACCCCTTCAAGATCGTCATTGTCCGGGACATGTGGCTTACGGGATTTGACGCACCGTCTCTCCATACCATGTATCTGGACAAGCCCATGAGGGGCCACGGGCTCATGCAGACGATCGCCCGGGTGAACCGGGTGTTCCAGGACAAGCCGGGCGGCTTGATCGTGGACTACCTGGGGATTGCCCATGAGCTCAAGCAAGCCATGGCGATCTACACCCAGAGCGGAGGAAGCGGAAAACCCGCCATGGACCAGGACGACGCCGTGGCGGCACTTTTAAAGCACTACGAGATCTGTTGCGGACTCTTCCACGGGTTCGACTGGAGCTCCGGAAAGACCTCTCCCGAAAAACGCCTTGCTCTCCTGCCCTTTGCCCAGGAGCACATTCTGGCCCAGGAAGAGGGAGCCAAAAGGCTTTCCCGGGCGGTCTCCGACCTGTCCAAAGCCTTCGCCCTGGCCGTTCCCCACCCCAAAGCCCTGGCGATCCGGGACGACGTGCGGTTCTTCCAGGAGGTCAACGCCGTCTTGTCGAAACGGGAGACGAACGGGGAGCGAAGCCGGGACGACATGGACCATGCGATCCGACAGATCGTCTCGGGAGCGATCGTTTCGGAAGGGGTGATTGATATCTTCCAGGCGGCGGGGCTCAAAAGGCCGGACCTGTCCATTCTCTCGGAGGAATTTCTGGCCGAAGTTCGAGACATGCCCCAGAAGAATCTGGCCGTGGAACTTCTGCGAAAGCTTCTCGACAGCGAGATCAAAACCCGCTCGAAAAAGAATGTGGTCCAGTCCCGGTCGTTTTCGGACATGCTGGAGAAAACCCTCCGGGCCTACCATAACCGGGCGATCGAGACGGTCCAGGTCATTGAAGAGCTGATCGCGCTGGCCGGAGAAATAAAAAAGGCGGAAAAACGGGGAGAGGCTCTCGGCCTTTCCGAAGACGAAGTGGCCTTCTACGACGCCCTGGAGACAAACGACAGCGCGGTGAAGATCCTAGGGGACAAGATTCTTTGCGGGATTGCCCGAGAGCTGGTCCAAACGATCCGGAGCAATGTGACGGTGGACTGGTCGGTGCGGGAAGACAGACGGGCGCATATCAAACGGCTGGTCAAGAGGATCCTCAAGAAGAACGGCTACCCTCCGGACAAGCAGGAGAAGGCGGCGGAGACGGTGTTGGAGCAGGCGGAGACGTTGTGTGGGGAGTGGGTGGCGTGAGTCTCAAGAAGGAGTGCCATATCATGGCGCTCATCACCATCATGGCGATGGCCCTCCTGGTCTATGCTCTGGCCGAGGAACGTCTCCGGGAGGCTCTCGCCGCCCTCAAACAAGGGCTCCCCGACCAGTTGGGGCGAATGACGAATCCCCCGACACTCCGGTGGATCTTCCAGCTTCTGGAAAACATCCACTGGCAACCCCATGAGCACGATCCTGGGGGCATGATTGCCCTGACTGAGGATCAGCTCTGGATCATCAGCTTCTTCCCGCCGGAGGCGAGAAGATACTACGGAGCTCCGGAAGCCACGTAAATACAGCAAAAAATCACCCTCCCCTCTCAACAAGGGGGAAAATTGCCCTGGAAAAATTTCGAGAACTGAAAAATGTGGGGTTCGAAGTGAGTAAATTGGTCAATTCTGGAAGAAGTGAAGGCGCAGACTTAATTCGTGCCGTCAGACAATGACTAACCATGGGGGAAGCTCCATGAAATCTGGGATTTACCTTGTAACCCTCAATAATGAGGATCCAATCTCGGTAAACGCCCACGATCCGAGGATTGCGGACAGGTGCATTCGGGTGAATCATTTGAATTGCAAAATAGGAAAAGCAAAGAATCTTGAGAGGAGAAAGAAAAACTACTTCAAGACCTTTGGGGAAGAAAACGTCAATTTTAGGATCTTGGTGAGACTCCTCAAGATTGAAGAAGCCGAATATTCCATTAAATCAAATCTCAAAAAATACAGAATTAAGGGAAATACAGGACGGCCCAATGAATGGCTTGAAAATATTCTCCCGGAAGACGTGATCAGGACAGTTATCCAGACATTGAAAGTCCTGGAAAAAGAGGGTCGTATTTCGATTCATAGCTGGGGGGACTCTCCTGAACTATAAGTCATGAGGAAGGAGATTTCTTTAGTCCTCTTGAACTTCTCGCCGTCAAACGAGCGCATTTGGGCCGGGTATCCTTTTCGCCTTATTTTCGCATCCCAGATGATAGAGTCTGCCAGCTTCCGTTTATAAAAGCTTGCCTTTCCGTCCTCCTGAAAAAACTTGAGTGTCGGAGAATTGTCGGAAATATTCTTGAAATTAATTTTGGCACAGGAAGGGGAGAAGTAAAGAATGGCGTCATTACTTGGTGCTCGGGAGGAGAATCGAACTCCTATGGGGTCACCCCCGGCGGATTTTGAGTCC
>JAPTWQ010000106.1 GCA_028064945.1 Nitrospiraceae bacterium
CGGGCCCCGTCACGAGGAGGAGGTCGGCAGGAGTCAAGGATGTCACGGCAGAAAAGCCGGCGGAGACGAAGGAGGCGGTGGAGCTGACCGCAGGGGACCGCCAGAAGGTCGTGACCCCCGAATACATGTTCTTCGAAGCCCCCCGGGAACGGGCCTTCATAACCGGCTCGGAAGCGGCAAAGGAAGCCATTCGCCGTTCCAATGTCGATGTCGCCATCTCCTACCCCATCACTCCCCAGAGCGAAACCATGCAGCAGGTCGGCTCTCTCTGGGCCGAAGGATATGTCAAGGAATACTACCGCGGAGAGGAAGAGATCGGGGTGATGTCCGCCATCGCCGGCTCCTCCAGGGCGGGAGCGCGCTCCATGACCGCGACGGCGGGTCCAGGCCTCATGAGAGGAATGGAAGTGATCGCCTCGTGGCCGGGCGGCCGCATTCCGGCGGTTCTCCTCATCATGTGCCGTGTAGTCAACGCCCCCCTCGCGATCCAGCCGGACAACGTGGAGCTCGCCTACCTCCTGAACTGCGGGATCATTCTCTTCCACGGAGAAAACCAGCAGGATTTCTTCGACTACACCATGAAAGCCTTCATCATTTCCGAGCGTCCCGAGATCACCCTTCCGGTGGCGGTTGCCGTCGACGGCTTCTTCGTGACACACGCCCGGGGCTATGTGAGCCTCCCGTCGAAGGACATCAAGCTTCCTCCGAGGGATCCCTATGCGGAGGCGGTACCGGCGATGGACAACGAGAATCCCCCGGCCAGACTCTCCCGCGACGCGCCCATCCAGAAGAGCAACTTCATCAGCTATCAGGTCCATGCCTCCTGGCAGCAGGAGGTCTGGGCGGCGAACGAACGGGCCAGACGGTACATCAACAAGTACATGGGTGGATTGATCGAAGTCGTGAACCCCGATGCGGAAATCATGATCATCGCCTCGGGAAGCGCCGTCTCCCAGTCCCGTGAAGCCGTCAGACAGGCGGAGGAAGAGCACAACACTAAGGTGGGTCTCATCAAGATCCGTTCCATCCGGCCCTTCCCCACGCCCGAACTTCGCGCGGCATGCAAGCACGCGAAGCGGATCATCGTTCCGGAATTCAACTACATGGGATGGCTCCACCGCGAGATCGTGACCGCTCTTTACGGTCACAGCAAGGCGGAAATCGTGTCCGGCCCCCGGGTTTACGGCGGGATGTCGATGCCCACGGAGATGATCCTCCAGACGATCTTCCCCGAAAAGAAATTTGTATTCTGACAGAACGAACGGCTTCACCTCCTGCCCAATGGCAGGGGGTTCACAGTCCATCGACGAACAACTTTAAAGGAATATATCGGAGCCCGCCATGAGCGTTAAGAATATTTCGATCACTCCCGGATGGGAGAAATACATGACCAAGGAATACCTCGACCTCGTCGAGCGAGGCCCTTACGGGAAACAGAAAAAGGTCTCGGAGATGGGGTCCTTCAAGGAAGTCCTCGAAGAACATCCCATGTGCGCCGGATGCGCGATGACCCTGTTCATCCGCCTGACCATGGTCGGACTTCCCAACCCGGAACACACGATTCTGATCGGAACCGCCGGTTGCGGACGTCTGGCTCTGACCCAGACCTCCATTCCCTTCATTTACGGAAACTACGGGGACACCAATGCCGTAGCCTCCGGATTGAAGCGGGGTCTTGAGGTCCGGTTCAAGGACCAGGCCAAGGATGTGGTCGTCATGGCAGGCGACGGCGGACTGGCTGATATCGGCTTCAGCGCCGTCATGCATTCCTGGTTCCGCAAGGAGCGCTTCACGACCATCATGCTGGACAACGAGGTCTACGGCAACACCGGTGGCCAGGAAAGCGGAATGACCGAAAGGGGCGCCCTTCTCAAGATGGCTCCCAAGGGCAAGATGTTCGAGAAGATGGACATGATCGGCCTGGCCCAGACCGCAGGGGTCGCCTACATCGCCCGGCTCACCCCCACCAATCCGACCCGTGTCGCATCCGTCGTCCGCAAGGCCGTCCTGATCGCCCGGGAGGTGGGACCGACCTTCATTCAGGCCTATACCTCCTGCAACATCGAGTATGCCATCCCGACCCCCAAGGTCCTCGATGACGCCCGGGACATCGAAGCCAAGCGCTACGGGTTCATGGAAATCATCTCCGATGAGGCCAAGGCCTACCTCGACTCCATCGACACCGCGAAAAAGGCGAAGAAGTAAGGAAGACGTCAATCAGGCGGGTCCGGAAACAGGACCCGCCAACCAAGGAGAGAGTCTCATGCTCAAGCGCTACAACATTCGTATGGCAGGAATCGGGGGCCAGGGCGTCGTCACTGCGTCCCACATCCTGAGCAACGGAATGGTCATCAGCGGGGGTGAAAGTACGCTGGTGCCATTTTTCGGATCGGAAAAGCGCATGGCGCCGGTCGAATCCTATGTCCGTATCGCCGTCGACAAAATTTACGAGATCGGGGAAATCATCTACCCCAATGTCATCATGATTTTTCATCCCCAGGTGATCACCCATGGAAAATCCTACACGATGCCTTTCTATTCTGGCCTGAAGCCAAACGGGGTCGTGCTGATCAACTCCGATACCCCAATCGCCCTTCAACCTGATGAAGTTCGGGAACTCGAGGAGCGGCAAGCTCGCATCCACTATCTCCCGGCCACAACTATGGCCCGGGAAATCGGCGGAACCGATCTCGCGACAAACATGGCGATGGTCGGTGCCATCGCGTCCATTCTCGGAATTCCCGACATGCCCTCTCTGGAGCAGTCCGTGAGGGAACGCTTCCTCGGAAAGGGATTCGTTGTTTCCGGCGGAACGGCGGCCCTCGACAACGTGATCGAAAAGAAGTTCGCCAAGAAGGAGCAGCTGCTCAAGAGCAACATGGCCGTGATCGCTGGCGCCTACCAGTATGCGCAGGAGCACGGTTGGGCGGCCAAACCCCAAAAGGCTTCGGTCTGATCTAACCCATAAGGAGTGGACCCTTGTATTTAGTCGCACATATCGATCAAGCCATCTGCAGCGAAACCGCCTGTCGGCTCTGCACCCAGTATTGCCCCGAGGCGAACACCATTCTTTACGACAATGCCGCCAAGACGGCCTTTGTGGCGGTCGATCGCTGCAAGGGTTGCGAGATCTGTGTCGGAATCTGCGACGATTTGGCAAAGCATCATGCGATCAAGATGATCATGATCACCGATCTCGAGTCGCCGTTCGAACTCTCCAAGGAAGGCTTTCGGCCGGAAAAATGGGATGGCAACCATCCCTGACCAGACCCACCTGATCCACATTTGAAGACTGTCTGATGGGACAGAAGGAGGGAAGACCACTTGGTCTTCCTTTCTTTTTTGAACCCACACGAAACCCCATTCAATCAAAAAACCGTGCCGTGGGTAATTTCAAAGGACCGAGGAAGATGAGCCGCAGCTTCCGTATCGTGACAAACATGACCCTGGCCGTTCTTGTTGTCCTGACGTCGATTCTGTTCCTGGCCCCAGAGAACGCCCAATCCCAAGAACCCTCCCTCGAGGGAAACGGAGGATGGATCGGTCCAAGGGGACCGGTTCCTCCTCCCGATCTCGAAGGGAAGGTCGTCCTTTTCGATTTTTGGGACTATACCTGCATAAACTGCATCCGTACATTTCCACACCTGAATGCGCTGTATAAAAAGTACAAAAATCGGGGGCTGGTCGTCGTCGCGATCCACGCGCCGGAGTTCTCATTTGCGGCCGAACCGAAACGGGTCGAAAATGCCATCCGTCTCTACAAACTGACATTTCCCGTCCTTCTCGACAAAAACCAGCGCCTCTGGAACCGTTTTCACAACCATTACTGGCCGGCGGACTACCTTTTCGACAGAAAGGGTCATCTGGTTTATCATGCTTTTGGAGAAGGCGGTTACGACCTCCTCGAGGGACAAATCCGGCAGGCCCTTCATCTTTCCCCTGAAATGGGGCCCTCGAATGAACCTGAATTTCCAGAATCCCTGACTCCGGAGCTTTACGCCGGAACGGACCGCGGACACATCGGCAATCCCTCGGGTTTTCATCCTGAAGGAATGGCCCTCTACGCCGGCAATTCTCCGCCGCCTTCCCTCATCACACTCCGTGGACCCTGGAGAACAGAGGCGGACAGGATCGTATCCCGGCGCCCCATCAACGGAAAGAGCTCCTCGCTGACCGTCATTTACCACGGCACCGGTGTCAACGCCGTCCTGAAGCGCGCCGAGGGCAAAAAGCCCCTCGACGTTCTTGTCTATCTCGACGGGAAACCCCTCCTGGAAAAAGGCTTTGGGAAGGACATCCGGATCCTTTCTTCCCACCGGCCCGGAATCCTTCTCAGGGAGGCCCGAATGTACTCCCTCGTTTCCGGTTTGCCCTTCAGCGAGCACCGTCTGGAGCTCGTTTTTCCGGACCGT
>JAPTWQ010000075.1 GCA_028064945.1 Nitrospiraceae bacterium
CTCTTTTTCGACAGACAGGAAGGAAATTGTGAGCGACCCACAAGAACCCGCAGAAAAAACGATTGAACGGATCCCGAAGACGTACGAACCGTCCCTGACCGAACGGAAATGGCTTGCCTCATCTGCCCGGAAGGTCCGCGTATCCCGGCCGGAGGCCAAATCATTTTCCATGGTCATCCCTCCTCCAAACATTACCGGCCGTCTCCACATGGGGCATGCCCTGAACATCACTCTCCAGGATGTCGTTGCCCGATTCCGGAAGATGGAAGGACAGGATGTTCTGTGGATTCCCGGGACAGATCATGCGGGCATCGCCACCCAGAATGTTGTCGAACGGCAGCTTGCGAAAGAGGGGATTCCGCTTCGGACTTTGACGCGAGAGGAAACAGGTTGGGGGTTCAGAACGGCCTGCAAGGCCTCCTTGCCGGGGTTGTCGATAGGGGTGGGTGGCAGCCCATGATACCTGTAAGTATTATAGGGGGAGTCGATTCTGAGATCCCGGGAATGCAGTTTGCGCCTGCCGTTCAACGCATAAATGACAGTCGGATCGCTTTGCAGTTTCATGTGCTGCTTCAAACGATTGATGAAAATGGACGCCACAATGGCCATGTCCTTCGGGTGGCCCGTCTCCTTCTGGACGATCGACGCCAGCGTCACAAGATCCTTCTCAGAAAAGACCGGTGGATGGGGAGATTGTTTACGGATCGTCTGGAACACTGTCCGGAAGCGGGAGATCATCATCTGAAAGACGTCTTTCACATTGGCCTCTTTCGGAAGAAAGTACGTATCCGGAAACAGGAAGCCTTCCACGGAAGTCGAAGGGATATTTTCTTCCCTCAAGAAGACGGGATCGGATGACAAAGCCAGAATTTCCTGTTCCGTTCCGATGCCCAGACGTGCCATCCTTCGCGCGACCTGAGCCATCGTGAAACCTTCCGGAACCGTCAAACGATAGAAATACTTTTGTCCGTTGTGCAGATCGTACAGGACCTTGAATGGCGACATCTCCGGAGAAATCTCGTATACCCCCGCATGGATGTTCGTGTCGATTCCCAGAAGGTCTCCCCAGAAAACCAGTGTTTCCGGATAATCCGTCACTCCGATTTTGGCCAAGTCAAAAACCACCGAACGAAAAGTTGCGCCGGGCAGCACATGGAAGACGATCGTGGAAGAGGGTCCGGTTGAACGGTGCAAAAACGCCCTTTCGTTCCAGAACAACAGGAAGATCAATACCAGAATGCCGGCAACAAGAGATGTCTTCCTGCGCTTCGACATGTTCAAGAGCTTCCACAGCGGATTTCCAGTCACGCTCCGGTTCTCCTCCCTTAGGGTTGTTCGCCGGACCGTATTTGTCGGCTGTTGATGCGTTCATCCAAAAAACTCTGGAGGATCAGCGCCGCTGAATAATGGTCGATCGGGTCTCTGGATCTTTTCGGTCGGCGGTGAGAGATTCCTCGCCCCGCCCCGACTGTCCTTTGAAAGGCGTCGCTCGTCAACCCCTCGTCCCATAAAAAGACAGGGCAACCGGTCAGAGAACGAAGCAATCGCCCGTATTCGACAAAGATAAAGGATTTTGGATTGGGATCTCCGCTCAGGTGATACCAGGGAACCCCGAAAACAATCCCTTTGACATCCTTTTGAGCGCAGAGCTGCCGGATTGGTCCTCCGGACCCGGGAGGGATCCGGAAGGGAGGCTTAAAAGAACAGGGGTTCCGGATCACACCCACCGGCTCGGAGAAACGCAGGGATCCATCCGAAATCGCAAGACCGATCCGGGATTCACCCCAGTCGATACCCAGAAGGGGGGCTTCCCAGATCAGAGGATAGTCGTCTCCCTGTGTTTCGCCGTTCACCCGAATGCCCCTGAGATCAGGGCTTCCCGTCTTTGCCAGGCGTATTTTTGCGGTCCCATTCCCGACGTAAGGCTTCCAGATCATCTTTCGTCGCGATATTCATGGCATGAAGCGTTTTTTCAATCCAGGGCGTCGCCATCTTTTGACCGGAATCCCATTCCTGGCCAAAAGCCTTGTGGATGACTTTAGCAAAGGGTCCGTTGTTTTTTTCTCCCTTTTCGACAAATTCCCGCGACTGATCCCGGATAGTCTCCAGAAAACCGATAGTCCCGTTCAGAACATTGCCGATCAACTGTTTCATCCTATCCTCCCGGAAAGAGGTCCCGTCATGTGGAAACGGGACCGGAAAGCTTCTTCCAACCGATTCTTTGCAGATTGAAGAAAATTCGCAACATTTTCTGGCTTCGGACCTCCCCCTTCTGCCCAGGAAGGTTTTCCTCCCCCCCGGCCACCCACATCCGCGGCGAGGGTCTTGACCCACGAAGAAATCGGAAAAGTCTCTCCCAAGTCTGGGGAGGTCCATCCGAGAAAGGCCAGTTTATCGACACTTTCTCCGATCAGAAGAACCGCTCCGGACGTGATCCCGGCTTTGATCGCGTCCATGCGAACCCGAAGTTCCCGCGGATCGTCAAGCACAAAATGCATGACCACCAGACGATGACCTTCCACCTCGAGAAATTCCTTTCGGGAATGTTTTTCTTCCAGTGCAAACAGGCGCGCCTTCAGGGACTGAATCTCCTTCTGAAAAACCGCGTTTTCCCGAAGAATGAAACGGACTTTTTCCTCCAGGGGGGTCGTTCCCGCCTCCAGAAGACCCCGGATATCTTTGAGCTCCTGTCTCCATGCGACCGATTTCTGGTAGGCCAAGGGGCCTGAAATCGCTTCGATACGCCGGATTCCGGCTGCCACCCCGGTTTCCTGAAGGATAAGGAACGATCCGATCTGGCCCGTGGACCGGACATGCGTCCCTCCGCAGAGTTCGACCGAGATTCCCGGAACCTGAACGACCCGGACACGATCCCCGTACTTCTCGTCAAAGAAAGCAAGCGCTCCCATGTCGAGGGCCTTGCTTTTTTCCATTTCGCGGGCATCTACTGCCGCATTCCGAAAGATCCATCCATTAACCAGCGCTTCCACTGCCAGAAGGTTTTCAGGTGAGACCGGCTGGGGATAAGTGAAGTCAAACCGCAGGCGGTCCGGTGAAACAAGCGATCCGGCCTGTCGAACCTGGTCGCCAAGAACCGTCCGCAAGGCGGCGTGCAGAAGATGTGTTGCCGTATGATGGCGCTCTGCCCCCTGACGCGCCTCTTCATCCACATGCTGGTCCACGGTCTCCCCGACGGCCACCTTGCCCGAAACAACTTTTCCGGTCAAAACGATCCAGCCGGGATATGGCTTTTTTGCTCCCCGAACCCGGATATAACCAAATGGCCCGATGAGATCGCCCACATCGCCGACCTGCCCCCCTCCTTCCGGGTAAAACACGGTCTTGTCGAGGACCACCAGGACGTCTTCGCCTGCATGAACTTCCTTCACCTCGTTTTTCCCGTTCAAAAGCAGGACGACATCTCCCTGAAGAGAACTCTTTTCATATCCATGAAATTCCACCGCTCTCGGGAGCCTGTCGGAAGAGAGAGGAAATTCTTCCTTTTTCCCCGTCCAGGAAGAACGGCCTCTTTCCCGCTGTTCCTCCATCTTCTCTTCAAACCCCTTGTAATCCAGAAGGATCCCTTGCATGCGCGCCGCGTCCTCGACGATATCGAGGGGAAACCCGTGCGTGTCATGCAAAAGAAACAGCATTTCTCCAGGAAACACTTTTTCCTGTTTTTTCTCGAGCGTTCGAAGCATTTCCTGTACGAGCGGAAGACCCGATTCGAGGGTCTGGTGAAAACGACCTTCCTCCATGCGCAAGACGTCCTGGACCCGGGACAGGGATGTCCCGATTTCCGGATAAGGTTTTTCCATCATCCGCGCGACGCTTTCCGCCAGAACCGGAAGAATCGGATGAGGCAGTCCCAGCTCTCTTCCGAACAGAAGAGCACGGCGAATGATCCTGCGAAGGACGTGTCCCCGTCCTTCGTTGGAAGGAGCAATCCCTTCATGGAGCAAAAAAACCGAAGACCGGAGATGATCGGCGACAACCCTGTAGGCATGGTCCAGACTTCCCTGCCCCTCTTCGTAGGGAACCCGGGAATGACTCTGGATCGTCCGGATGAGGGGCATGAACAGGTCTGTTTCAAAGTTGCTGTGCTTCCCCTGAACGACGGCGCTCAACCGTTCGAGACCCATTCCTGTATCGATCGATGGGCGCGGGAGAGGGCTCAAGACCCCATCCGCGTTTCGGTCGTACTGCATGAAAACCAGGTTCCAGATCTCGAGATACCGGTCACAGTCGCATCCAACCTTGCAATCGGGAGACCCGCAGGAAAATTCTTCCCCCTGATCGACGAGAATTTCCGAACAGGGTCCGCAGGGCCCCGTGTCACCCATCTGCCAGAAGTTGTCTTTTTC
>JAPTWQ010000148.1 GCA_028064945.1 Nitrospiraceae bacterium
ATCTCGGTCTTGTCGGGAAGATCCGAGAGGATGGACCGGTCCGTCTTGAGACGCCGAAGAATGTACGGAGCCACCAGGGTGCGAAGGGGACCGTAGTGGGTCATCTTCTTCGTCGCCTCGGTGAAGGCCTTCCGGGAGCCCAGAAGGCCCGGATGGGTAAAGTCGAAGAGAGACCAGAGGTCGGAGAGGCGATTTTCGACGGGCGTTCCGGTGAGGGCGATGCGGGCCTCGGCCTTGAGGGACTTGACGGCCTTGGTCTGCTTCGCGTCGGGGTTCTTGAGGGCCTGCGCCTCGTCGGCCACCACAAGATGCCAGGAGACCGCCTGAAGGTCGGGAAGGCGCATGAGCGTCCCGTAGCTCGTGATGACCAGGTCGACCTCCGCCAGTTGTCCTTCCCCGAGAGTCCGGAGCGCATCGGGGTCCATGGCCGAGGGGTGGGCGACCAGGATCCTGAGGGACGGGGCGAAGCGACGGGCCTCCTGCTGCCAGTTGGCCAAAAGGGAGGCAGGAGCCACCAGAAGGCTCGGGCGAGCCCTCTCGAGAGTCAGGAGAAGCGCCAGCACCTGGATCGTCTTGCCAAGCCCCATGTCGTCGGCCAGACAGGCCCCCAGGCGCATCCTGACAAGAACGTGGAGCCAGGACACCCCGGCCTTCTGGTAGGGACGGAGGGTGGCGGCAAGTTTTGCTCCGGGATCTGCCCGCGAGAGGGAGTCGGGACTCCGGAGCTCCGAAAGGACGGTCTCAAGCCAGTCTCCGGCCACGACCTCCGACCAGTCCGGATCCGAAGGAACGGCGTCGTCGAGAGAGGCCCCCGCCAGAAGCCGGGCCGCCTGGGCAAAGGGAACTCCGCCGCCGAAGGATCCTTCCACCCCCTCGAAGCGGGCGATGAGCGACTGCAGGCGCGCGGCGTCCACCTCGACCCACCGTCCCCGGATCCACTGCAACCCCTCTTCGCTGGCCAGGAGAGCCTGAACCTCCTCGGGGGTGAGAGGCTCTCCGTCGAGGGTGACCGCCATGGAAAAGTCCAGAAGGGCGTCCATGCCGAGAACCGAGGGGTTTTTCTGTCCCACCGTTGCGGAGACCCGGGGACGGGAGGGCCGGCCGGTCGTCCATCTCTTCGGCAGGCGCACGACAATGCCTGAGGATTCCAGCACCGGAACATCCTTGAGGAATCGGACCGCTTCGCCCACCGGCCAGCGGAGGGGATGGTAGATCTCTCCTTCCGCCACCATCTCCGCCAGCCATCCGCAGCGTTCGGCCGCCCTTTGCACCGGGAGAAGCAGGGAGAGGAGCTGGGCGTTCTTCTTCCCCCCGGAATACTCGGAAAGTGCCCGGGAGAGGGGAAGGTGCTGGGCCTTGCCATGGGCGCCAAGACGGGAGGTATAGGTAGCGAGAAAGGCGAAGGGCGCTTCAGGATCCTTGGGATTTTCAGCAAGGTTGAAGTGGACCCGGCCGACGAGGTTCCACCCCGGGTGCATGGAGGCGAGGTACCCCTGAAGACCTTTTCTGGAGGTGGCCACGTCGGCCTTCACGACCGCCGCCATGAGATTCCAGAAGGCCTCGAGGATCTCCGGGGTCAGATATTCCCCGCCCGTCATCGGAGGACAGTCGGCACAGAGGCGCTCGAGGATTTCCCTTTCGGGGAGGGGAACCTCGAGGGGCTCCTCCTCGAAAACGGCTGTCAGGGCGGTGATGTATCGGCCGGAAAAGTCGCGCCAAAAGGCCAGAACCGGAGGAAGCGCCGTCGTGGGCTCCCCGGCCCCCAGGGCGACAAGACCGACTCCCTCTCCCCGGGAAAAGGCCTTGGTCAGCCTCGACGCAAGAAGGTCAGGAACCGGAGGCGCATCGGACGCCTCCTCGAACACCAGATGTCCCCGGGGAGTCAGTCTGAGGGTTGCGTTCACAAGACTTTTCCTGGAAAGAAGGGCCTGATGCACGGGACTCCGACTCCCGTCATCTCGCCCACCGGATCATGAAAAATCCGCGCAGGTTCATGGATGGGAAGTGAGAGTTCAGAGGATTATTTATGACAAAAAAGTTGGACTTGAAGTTTTAAGATATTTTACAGGACTGCCTTTTGAAATGGTAGGCACGGGCGGTCTCAAACCGCCGACCTCTACCGTGTCAAGGTATTAAAACCCATGGATTTTGCTTGAGGTCAATCATGATTATTTATTATTCGAAGCAAGATGAAGAACATAGAAGAATCACGATTAACCATCATTCTCCGATCTCACTGTGGCAAAATTGTGCCAAGGAAATTCACTTAAAAGGGACTCGCCAGGCTTGATTTTATCCTTTCATTATTCGATCTAACCCACTTTAAGGTCCTTCCCCGGACCCTAAAAAGGAAAGCAATATATCCTTAGAATTTTATTCCGTACTGAATTTTAAGCCAATGCCTATAATAGGGGTCAGAAATGTGACTCTTAATTTTTACCGAAATATTTTTTTCAGTTTGGATTTTTTCGGAGTTTAGAACGGAACAAAGTACAAGAAACTTTCCCAAAGGATAGATACGTTGCTTCTTTTCTGGAAAAAGATAAAGTCCGAGTTTTCCTTCGACATGATTTAACATTTCAAACATGGAAATTTGATTGGCGACTGAAACCACCCCGATATTTCCTGAAGAAATTTGCTGGATAAGTAATGGACTTTTCTCCTTAGCATCGATCTTTGACAACCGGGATAAAATAGCGGTTGCCTGCCTTCTGAGGAATGCGTCAGTTTTCCAAAAATTTTCATACTTTTTTAAAAAACGATAGAGATCTTCAGGATTAGAATATTTCGCCTTGAACCAAATGAGTGCATAAAAACCCGATGGCTGTTCCCAAGATAGATTATTTATCGATTTTTCTGCTTCATCAAGAAATTTTTTTGAATAATCTGTGACTGGGATTTCCCATTCCGTAAGAAGCTCTGATATTCCAAAAAGAGAGATGTCGTCAAAAACACTAAGGCCTCTTAGGATTTCAAGAATTGTTGTAGATGTTTTTTTACCATACCCAATACTCCTAAAATACAATAACAAATTAGGGCGTAGACCTGGATAATTCAAATAAATTTCTGGAATTATTTCTAAAATTTTTCGACTTTTCATACGACTAAATGCAGTAATAAATCTTTTAGCTACTTTTTCCCAATACCTTGAGTTTTTTTCTCTTAAATGAATATTAAATTTTTTGTATAAAACTTTCTCAATTTGTTTAATATCTTTTATTTCATTTTTCTCAAAGGAATCCAGCTCCATGTTCTTATTAATAAGAAATTAAGTATCCCCCACCAGAGGTGGGGGATTTATGATCGCTGGCCCCTCAAAGGGGCCTTATCGCGATCAAAATACTGAATCCCTTTTTCTTCTTTAACTTCCACTGTGTTTGCTACCCCAAGAAAAACGAAAGATGGGGGGCGAAATTCTGATCTCGAGGGTTTGAGCAGAGACCTTAATAGCAATCCCGGAATTCTCAAAGCGTGTGGGTCCCCCACCAGAGGTGGGGGATTACCCAAGTGAATTTATCAGGTCTTACCTTCGTTTGCGGCGGGATTCTCGGACGCTACGGCGTCCAATGAGTCTTAATCCCTTATTTATCAGGTCTTACCTTCGTTTACGAAGTTGAAGAGTACCTCAACGAGAACTTCAGTCTTAATCCCTTATTTATCAGGTCTTACCTTCGTTTAGAAGAAGCAAGGAAAACTTACGGATCATGTGTGTCTTAATCCCTTATTTATCAGGTCTTACCTTCGTTTCGAAATGGTGCGGAACCCGATGACCCACGACATGTCTTAATCCCTTATTTATCAGGTCTTACCTTCGTTTAGAAGAAGAAGCAAGGAAAACTTACGGATCATGTGTGTCTTAATCCCTTATTTATCAGGTCTTACCTTCGTTTCGAAATGGTGCGGAACCCGATGACCCACGACATGTCTTAATCCCTTATTTATCAGGTCTTACCTTCGTTTGTCCGGATGTTGAAGAGAGGAAGGTGGTGGAATGGTCTTAATCCCTTATTTATCAGGTCTTACCTTCGTTTTGGAGAAGGATTTAAACGCCTTAAGGTCGGCGGGTCTTAATCCCTTATTTATCAGGTCTTACCTTCGTTTGCTGTTGCAGAGTCTGAAGCAGAGCTGGCCGCTTTGTCTTAATCCCTTATTTATCAGGTCTTACCTTCGTTTTTAACAAGAAGATTCTTGAGGATTCCATCAGGTGTCTTAATCCCTTATTTATCAGGTCTTACCTTCGTTTACCGAGGAGGTGTGAGATGGAAAGTATCCTCAAGGTCTTAATCCCTTATTTATCAGGTCTTA
>JAPTWQ010000122.1 GCA_028064945.1 Nitrospiraceae bacterium
ATGGGTCTGGTTGATCCCGTGCCAGTGAATGGTATGGGGCAGGGAGGTGTTGTTGGTCACGTGGACGATGACATTGTCTCCTTCCCGGACGTGAATGAGTGGTCCCGGAACCTGTCCGTCGAAGGCAAAGGTGTTGAAGGTGAGGTCGGGGGCGACCCGAATCGTGACCTCCTCGATCGTCAGCTTGAATTCGCGCGTGGCCGCAAATAGTGGCGGAGGGATCAGGACCAGAACAAGGAAAACTGCGGAAATGAATGCCATGGGAACGGAAGGGCTTCGGAAGATGCGGGAGAGCATGGTTCTCCTCCTTGTCACGGCGTTGGGGATTCGTCTGAAGGGTTGCCCCCCCTGATCCGGCCGCCCGATGAGGACCGGAATCGAACCCCTGTGACAAAGAGATTAACGGAACGGAAATAAAGTAAATATGATTACAATCATAATGCTTATATGATCCATATCATAATGAATAGGGCCTCTGAGAAGACAGGAGAGGCGAATGAAGGTGTGAAGGGAGGGCAGAAAAAGAAATCGGGAGGGAAAAAAGGCAGTATGGAGCGATGTCGGGACCGGCGGGAGCCCTCAGGACTCCTCCGGGAGACCGGCCCTTTCATAATGGGAGAGGACGACCGCCGACCAGTCCAGGGGCTGTCTTCCCTTTGCAAGCCCCGAAAGAAAGGAGTCGCGAAGGATGCCTCCGAGAGGCAACGGAACCCTCAGGTCACTGGCGGCCTTGAGAACGAGGTTAATGTCCTTGAGGCCCAGGTCCATGGTGAATCCGGCCTTGTCGTAGCGCTTTTCGGCCATGATGCGTCCGTAGTTCCCGTAAAGGGGCGAATGAAACAGGGAGTCGTTGACGATTTCTAGAAAGAGGGAAGGGTCGACTCCCGCCTTTTTTGTCAGGGAAAAGGACTCCCCAAGAGTCTCAAGTGTGGCGGCGATCATGAAATTCCCTGCCAGCTTGACCAGATTTGCGGTCGAAGGGGATTCTCCCAACGGAAAGACTCTCGGTCCCAAAGCGTTCAGAATGGGAAGAACCTTTTGAACCGATTCCTCCTTTCCGGCACAAAGGATGCGCAGCCGTCCTTCCCGCACGGCATCCGGTCGGCCGAAGACCGGCGCGGAGACAAACCCATGACCGTGAGCGGCGTGTCTTTTTTCCAGAGAAGCCGCATAATCGACGCTGATGGTGGAAAAAGATAGATGGACGGCCCCCTCCGGCAAGGCCTCGAGAATTCCACCGGGGACAAGGAGGTTTTCCAGGGCACTGTCGTCTGCGACCATTGTGGCAATGACGTCGCACCAGGCAGCGCCAAGAGCCGGAGTTTCAGCCCAGAGGGCCCCTTTTTCAAGAAGAGGAAGCGCCCGGCTCTTTGTCCTGTTGTAAAGGGTGACCGGGAATCTGGATCCCAGAAGGCGCTCGACCATGGGTTCCCCCATGTGTCCCGTTCCCACAAAGGTGATGTTCATAATGGAATCTCCATGATATGGCTGTTTATCACGTGGACCAGACCAGGGAATGTCAAGGCAAGGAAACCCCCCAGGCTCAGAAAAGGCCCGAAGGGCAGGGCCTTTCCGAAAAGAGGTCCCCTCTTGCCCGGAGGATTGATGTAGTGGGCGGCGAATGCGGCGAGAATGCCGGTGGAGGAGGCTGCCAGAAGAACGAGAGAAAGGTTCATGGGGCCTGTGAATGCCCCGATGGCGGCCAGCCAGAAGGCGTCTCCCATCCCCATCCCCCGGCTATACAGGAGCGCCACAATGGCGACGGGAATAAAGCCGATGAGTGCGCCTTCGCCCGAGATGAGAAGGCCCTTTCCCCCCATCGTGAAGAACGAAAAAAAGAGTCCGGTCGCGATTCCCGAAAATGTGAGAATATGTGGCAGGCGATGGTGGCGTATGTCGATCAGGGTCAGTGGAAGGGCAAAAGAGAAAAAAAGAACGAGAGCTGCGCGTTCTTCAAGGGATGCGGGGAGAAATGCGACAAAAATGAAAAAAAAGGATGTCGAGAATTCCGAAATCGGGATCTCGGGAAGTATCCTTTGCGCGCAACTCCGGCAACGCCCTCCCGATCGAATCCATGAGATCAGGGGGATGAGTTCGGAGATGGTGAGCGGGGAAAAACAGTGATCGCATCGGGATCCGGGAGTCGCGATGGAGAGCCCCTGAGGAACCCGTACGGCCAGGACCCCCAGAAAACTTCCCCAGATTCCCCCAGCAACCAGCGCCGAAATGCCGATCAGGAGGTCGGTCATGGAGTGTCTCCTGGGATGAGACCCGTGGGTGGGCTAGCTCTGGACCCCTGTTTCCTGGGGAGCTTGAGCCAGATTCTCCTTGGAGGGATCCTTGAGCTTGATCCGAAAGCCCAGGCGGAGCAGGATATTGATCCGTTCCTTGGTCATCCGGTCTCGTTCCTCCTTTGTGGCTTTTTTCTTCTCGAGGAACGAAAGAGAATTTTTGATGGTCTGGATCGCGTCCTTGATGGCGTCCTTGTTTGTATCGTTTGTCAATGCAGCGGATTGTTCGACGATATCGTCGAGGTCGATCTCGGTCCATCTGTCGATATCGGTCCAGGGGCGAAATGCCACGGGGTATGTTCTCCTTGATCTCTGGGGCGTTGGCCCGCGTCCGTCTTCGTGATTCCCTCAATCATAAATCGGAGGGATTGCTTCGATCAATCCTTTCAGTTCGTCTTTGTCCGGGCTGTTTTTGGAGATTCCTGTGCGAAAATTTGCTTGATGTCGTCATAGGAGAGGTATCCGGACTTGACTTGGCCATCCACGATGAAAACGGGAGTCGATGGAACGCCGATGTGCGACGTCAGAGTGTCCCCAGCCCTCGAGATGTCGGGTAATGGCCGGCTCTGGTCGATGCATGCCTGGACCTTGGGGGTGGGGAGGCCTGCCTGGACCATGAATCCGGAAAAGATGGGCTTGAGGCCTGCCTTGTCGATATTCTTTAAGTCGACCCGCTGGTCGAGCTGATTGTGGATCGTCCAGAATGCCATCGGTTTCTCTTCGTAGACGCACATTTCGAAGATCGCCGCATCCAGGGAATTGCGGTGGACGGTGGTCTGAGGGTAGGGAATGTAGGTGAAGCGGATGGAGGAGTCTGACGTGACTTTGTCCTGGACCTCCCGGTTCCAGCGTCGACAGGTGGAGCACTGCTCGTCCCCAAACATGATCAGGGAGTGGGGTGCGTTCACCGGTCCTGTCGAAGGGAACTTGTCCAGCATAAATGTTGATGACGGAATAAAGAGGGAAACGGGTTGCGGGGGAGGGATGCTTGGAACAACGGCATAGTGCCGGGTAATGTCGAGAAGGGGAGTCGTAACCAGATAACGATGGTTGATGATGTAAACGGGAAGGACGATTTTTTGCGCCCCGACGATGATTGAAAAGGGAAGTGCCAGGATGTCGTTGTCGACCGCCTTTGGGGCAAGCCAGGCAAAATCCCGATAGGGGATGCGCTGGCGTGCCAGAGAATCGAGAATGACCTTCTGGAACCTTTTCTGAAGCGCGGCAGGGTCATCGGAGATTGGCGAGTTCCCGGTTGCGGGTGATGCAACCTGAGGAGTGGCGGCGAGGGCGTGGCCTGAGTTCATTCCCCCGGAAAGCGAGAGAATGATCCCGAAAAACGCCCCAAATAAAGGAGACCTGTTTCGTCGAAAAAGGGGTATCAAAGGTCCGTTCCATGAAAAGCTGCTTAGGAAGGCAAACGGCATGTCATTGTCTCTCTTCGGTTACCTGATTCTTGGTTTTTCCGGTCGGCCTCCGAGCAATAAGACAGGAAGGGAGCCATGGCACGGTCATGACCTTTCTGTGTGCGGAGGCCCGGACGTATTTCCTGGGCCAGAAGCCGAGATCTTTGGATCGAAGCCGGCATTGGATGGTGCGGGTCTGATTTAAACCGTTTCAGGACATCCTCTTCTGACTGGACTCGGAGTCCTTCAGATATGTCTGACCCGGAACGGGCGAGGGACGGCGACAGAGAAACTTATGTCCGGGTCGGTTTTTGAACTTCCCTCACACGATGCTAGCAAACGGGATGTAAAGATTCAATCTTCCATTTGGTGGGAGAGGGAAGGTGTCTTGAAATCGAGGGGCTGAATAAGGTAGCCTTTTCACGAAATCCCTACGTGTTCCCTTGCTTGCTCCTGTAGCTCAATCGGCAGAGCACCCGCCTTGTAAGCGGAAGGTTCTCGGTTCAATTCCGAGCAGGAGCTCCATATTATTGCCAAACGTTTTCCCTGAAAAACCCCTTCCTTAATTCTTTGGTGGCCCCATTTGTCGGTGGAGTGAGTCTCTGTT
>JAPTWQ010000052.1 GCA_028064945.1 Nitrospiraceae bacterium
AACTTGCCCTTGTTCGGGAGAAGATCCGTGACCTTCGTCGGATGGAGGCCGCCCTGGAAAGCCTCGTGGCCGACTGCCTCACCCCCGACCATGGGGAGTCCTGTCCCCTTCTCGAGCGGTTGGAGAGAACGGTGAATGATCAACCGGGAATTTGATGTATGAAAAGCTCTTTCTCAAGGCATGGGAGAGTCATTTCTGAAGAAGTCAGTCTGTTCTCGCAGTGCCTTGTCCGTCAACCCAAAGAAATTTCCCCTCCTCAAGGATCGCGATATTTAACCGAATTTTGATATTTCTGCAATGTCATCTTAACTGTCCCGTCAAACCCTCCTGAGATAATCCTTCCCAAGTCAGACCCTGATCCCTATCCTTAGTGCCTTGTTTTTTAGAAGGAGTCCGTGATGAACGCAATGTCTTATCTCTTGAAGGGTGGTCCTGTCATGTATGTGCTCTTGCCGATGTCTGCCATCACGCTGGCAGTTGGCATCGAAAGGCTTGTTGTCCTGGGCCGTGAGAAGCGTCAGACAGAAGCTGTCCTCGATATTCTTAGGAAGAATGTTATGGGCAAGCTTGATGCCAAGGCAGTGATCGCCCTGTTCGATGGCAAAGGTCGCTCCGGAAATCTGATCGTCAACCGACTCCTGAGGCTTTTTATCGAGTCCGAACTTGAAGGTGAACGCCTTGAGTTCCTGATCGAGGCAGAAGCTCTCCAGGAGGAGAGACGCCTCAAGGATCGTATGTGGGTCCTCGATACGGCCGTGACAATGGCGCCGCTTTTGGGGCTTTTGGGGACAATCATCGGGATTGTCTCTTCGTTTCATGTGATGTCCA
The DNA here is from genome assembly GCA_028064945.1 of Nitrospiraceae bacterium. Next base: position 829 of record JAPTWQ010000052.1, read on the forward strand.
TCTCCGGCCTTGGAAAGCCAACACAGATCACGGGGGGGGTCGCCGAGGCGCTCATCGCCACTGCAACGGGACTAGTCATTGCGATCGTGGCTCTCGGTTTCTACAACTTCCTCCAGCGCTGGATATCCGGAATCAAATCGTCCCTCGAGTCTGCCGCTCGTCTCATCACGATCCTTCACTCACCCGTCCGGGAGATTTATCGGAGTTTGCCGGGAATGACTTCCGCTCAAAGCGGATATTCTGATTCCCGGGAGATCCCTGGTACCTTTCGTGCACAAAAAGGATCCTCGCTTGCTTGAGAGGGAAACTGGCGTATTACACAAGGAGAGTTAAAAATGCGTCTCTTCCGCTCGGGCGACGAAGACTCGCCCAAAGCCCGGATCGAGCTGATTCCGATGATTGATATCATGTTTTTTCTCATGGTTGTCTTCATCTTCATTTCCATGTCCCTCGTCAAGTTGAACGGTTTGACGGTGGACCTTCCGAAGTCTGCGGCCCATCCGATCGAGCATAAGCCAAAGATGGTGGATATCACCATTACCGAAGAGGGGAAAATCCTCTTTGAGGCCGCTCCAGTGACTCTCGACGAACTCAAGCTTCGGCTCGCTCCCTTGGCTGCAGACAAGACGCAGAAATATTCCATTATCGTCACCGGGGACAAGGATTCGAAACTCCAGACACTCGTGGATGTCATGGACCTGTCAAACTCCTTGGGGTTTTCCAGTGTGTCGATCAGATCGGAGGATCTCCACTGATGGTCTCCGCCGACCACCCTATCGCGTCCTATCCTTCCGAGAAACTTTTTGCCGCCCTCCTGTTGGCCGCCATTCTCCTCGAAGGAGGAATGCTGATACTGCTTCCGGTCACATCTGTTCCGGTTGCTAAAGAAACAAAGACAATGAGAATTACGCTGGCGCCCCCTCTTCCCTCCGCCAAACCGGCCCCCCCTATTCCGAAGAAAAAATCTCCCCCCCAGAAAACAAAGCGAGTAACGGCAAGCCACCCTCCCACCCCGGTTGCCCTGCCGGCGGCCCCACCCGAGGCGACGAATCTTTTGGCGGCTCCCGCCGGGACGACTGTTCAGATGGGTTGGGGAGATGAGAGATCTCAGTCGGGAGGTGGGTCTGATATGTCACCTCCTCGCCTTCTGACGCGGGTGGACACCGATTCCCTCTACACGGAGTCAATGAAGGCGGGAGGGGAGGAAGGGGATGTGGTTGTCGATCTCTGGATCGACAGCGAAGGAAGAGTTGTCAGGAAAAAGCTTGTCATGCCTTCGGTCTGGGACGATATGAACCGGGTGGCGATGGGAGTCATCCCCTCGCTCCGATTCTCTCCCGCCACAAATAAAGGGAAGGCTGTTCCGGGAAAGTTCGAACTTGATTTCCGGTTTCGTATTCGAAACTCCGGCTAGCAGGCCGTATATGAATGATCATTCGAGTAGGCTTTGAGTGCTGGCGCAGCCGGGACGCCATGTGCGGAGAGTTCTTCTTGCTGCCGGAGGGGAGTCGCTCCACCTAGCCGTTTCTCGGCTCCACATCGGAAGCGAGTGGACGCGTTCCACCGTCTCTGATAGGGAAGAGGCCGTATGGTTCCTTCGTCGATCCATGTCAGAAGAGGATGGACGCATTCCTTTTCTTGTCGTCGATTCCGCTCTCCCTCCCGGAGGAGGAGTCGATCTTTGCCGATTTGTCCGCTCTCAGGAGAAGCTCCGTTTTCTTCCTGTTCTGATGGTGTCCGAAAACCCCGATCCCGATCTCTGCATCACAAGTCTTGAAGCCGGAGCAGACGACTTTCTCCGTCTTCCCGCAAGCCCCCGGGAGTTTCTCTCAAGAATTGGTGCCATTCTCCGCCGGGCCGAGAACAAAACAATCCGTCACAAGACATTCTCTTTTGACAAGGCTGAGTTCGATGGGCTGGTCGTCAATGTGGCCCGTCATGAAGTCCTTCTCAATGGACGGCATATTCCTCTGTCCTACAAGGAGTTTGTCATTCTCGGCGTCCTGGTGGGGCATTCCGATCGGGCCCTGCCGTACGAGGAGATCCTTTCTTTGGTTTGGGGAGAAGGGTCGGAGGCCGGTCGAGAAACTCTTAAGGTCCACGTCCATTCCCTTCGAAAGAAACTTGGCGAAGGTCCCGTCATCGAGTCGGTCCGTGGATACGGGTACCGGATCCGCACCCAACATTCCTGAAGGAATTCCCTTTTTTAATCTTCCTCTTTGATAATCCCAAGATTTCTTCAAGTTCTTTTATTTTTTACCACAGCTTAACCGTTCCGACATTTTTTACTGGCAAACTTTTTCGCAGCGGGACTTCCCGCAATCCCATCTCATTTTCTTACTGACCTTTTCGAAGGAGCTTATTTCATGTTCAAAATCAAAAAGATCGCCTGGGTTCTTGTTCCGGGGATCATTATGGGAGGAGGTGGGGCCAAGGCATGGTCCGCTCCGGCCTCCACAACATCTTCGGCAGGTTCTGCCGCAAGTCCCGTTTCGGCCCCGTCTGTTCTCTATGGAAATGTCCGCTCCTCAAAGGACAAGTCACCCCTTCCCGGTGTACCCATCAGGCTCGAGAATGTCGGAACGGGAGTCGTGATCCAGAAGGAGAGCGATTCTCAGGGGGCATACATATTCTCGAACCTTCCTCCGGGCGACTATAAGATCCGGGTCGGGGGAGGGAAATTCTCCGTCTCCCGGAAAGAAGGTCTCGTAAAGAGCGGGATGGTTGGCCTGATGGATTTCATGGTCAATCCCCTCTCCCAAGGCTCCTCCGAAATTCTTGGCCTGGTCTACGAGGGCCACGGAGACAGCAAGATTCCTCTTGCCGCGCATGTCGCCGTCAAGAACGAAAAGACGAAGGAAGTCTACCAAGTGACGTCTGACTCATCGGGCCACTTTAGCCTCGGAAGCATCCCTTCCGGGAAATATCTTGTCCAGGTGAGCAAGTCCGGATACCTCCCCTTTTCCTCCAGCCTTGATGTTCATGGGCGCACCAATGAGGAGGTCAATCTTCGGGTCAACAGCCTGGCCCGGGCGAGCATTAGCGCGACTGCCGACAAGAAGATCAGGAAAAATACCGGAGCGATCTCTGTGGTCGACCAGAAGAAGTTCCAGCAGAACCTGAACACGGGGGCGGCCTATACCCTCATGCAGAATACTCCCGGCATCGAGTACTACTCCCGTTCCGGAAGCGAGGGAATCACGGGGGGGATGAACTATATGTCATGCCGCGGATACACGGTGGGCGGTGCCAACACCAACCCTAATGGAAGTGCCGGAATCGAAATGTCCGTCGAGGGTGTTCCGATGAATATCGAAGCCGACGGCGGAGAGGTCTATGATCTTGGGATCATGAATACGGATATCAAGTCGGCCACTGTCAACCGGGGCGTGACGACCTCGCGGGAAACCGGCAACTATGCCGCCGGCT
>JAPTWQ010000120.1 GCA_028064945.1 Nitrospiraceae bacterium
TCAATAGGAGTATCAATCAGATCAACCGGAATGCAACCGCCTGATGGACCGCCAAGCTGAGCCGCCTTGAATTCAAGACAAACGTCTCCCTGGGAAGAGATTTTTCACTGGAAGACCTCTTCGAACAGGGCTTCGACGCCGCATTTATCGGCATCGGTGCCCACAAGCCCAGCAAAATGAAGATTCCCGGAGAGGATCTCCCCTCTGTTCAGGATGGAATTGTTTTTTTGCGCAAGGTCTGTCTGGATGAGCCGGTAAAAGTTGGAAAGCGAGTTGCGGTGATCGGCGGCGGTAACGTTGCAATCGACGTTGCCCGTTCCGCCATGCGGATGGGGGCCGAACAGGTCACTGTCTATTACCGGCGGACGCGCGAAGAAATGCCGGCCCATGAATTCGAGGTTCAGGAAGCAGAGCACGAAGGAATCACTTTCGAATTTCTCCTGGCGCCCCTTGAGATCCGGGAAGAGGAAAAGGCAGACGGAACCCGGGAATCGGTCATCGATTTTCAGGTCAACACGCTCTCCCGGGAGTTCGACAACAGCGGAAGACGAAAACCCGTTGCCGTCAAGGGAACCATTAAAAGCGTCCACGTGGACACGATCGTCGCCGCCATCGGACAGACGATGGACACCAGCGTCTTTGAGAAGAACGGGATTACATTCCATAAATGGGGAACTGTCAAAGTCGATCCGGATACTCTCATGAGCGAGTCCCGGCCGGCCGTTTTTGCCGGTGGAGATGCCATGACCGGCCCGCTCGATGTCATTCACTCCATTCGGGATGGAGAACAGTGCGCCGTCTTCATCGATCGGTACTTCAAGGGAAATCCGGACCGGACCTATCCGTTCTACGCGCCTCCGGTCATGGAGGATCCCATGACTCTCGGAGAAATGCACCGTATTCCCATGCCTGCACTCCCTCTGGAAGCCCGGAAAGGGTTTGCCGAGGTGGAAACCGGATTTAACGTTCAGGAGGCCTGGAAAGAGGCATCCCGCTGTATTCGTTGCGAGCTGGAAGGAAGGATGGATCCGGCGGAAAAGATTAACAAGTCGGAAGACCACATGTCACCGGTGTTTATCCACTTCGATACGGTCACAGTCCGGTAGGAGAGGACATACCGAACAAAACGGAGAGACCGGCCGGCAAAAATGCTGGCCAAAAGAGACGAGGAGGGCGTTTGCCCTCCTTTTCCATTTTCGGGGGAGAACCGGCTCGACAATGCGGTAGGTTTCATCTGGCGAGTGTGTCTGAATCACACCCCACCGGTTTAAAATGCGATGCACGTGGATATCGACACAAAATCCCTCTTTTTCGAATCCCACTGTCAAGACAAGGTTTGCTGTTTTGAGCCCTACGCCGGGAAGGGATAGCAAGCCCTCAAGGGTCTCAGGGATCTTGCCTTCAAACTCTGTCAAAACTCTTTCTGCAATTGTCTTGATTGTTTTAGCCTTGGTCCTGTAGAATCCGACCGGAAATATCAGGCTTTCTATGTCGGAGATTTCCATTTGCGACAAGGAAGGAAGATCCGGAGCCTTTTCAAAAAGCCTCTGAGAAGCGGGCATTGTGACGGAGTCTTTCGTTCGAAGCGAGAGAATCGTCATGATGAGAACGTCGTAAGGAACCATTTTTCCTGTCATCTGTTCCGCGGCCGGTTCGGGAACGTTCTTTTTTTGCAGGAAGCGGTCAACACGACGCATCAAACGCAGGATCTTCTGGTCATCGACAAGAGAACCTTCCGGCAAGGATTTTTCGGTGGACGGGGTTTTCAGTCAAACCTCCTGCCGGATTTCCGGCACATGAAAGGGAATGCAAGAGATGGTAAAAGGCGAAGAGCGCAACCAGCGGCTGAGAGAGATTCTCCTATCAAAACAAACGGAAGTCGAGAGGGATATCCGCCAACATCTCGCCCGTCAGATCGGACCAGAAAATGAACACCGGCTGGATTCAGCCCTGGACCAGGGTGACCTGTCCTCCATCGACATGGGAGAGGGAGTCGACCTGGCCCTCCTGGAAATGCGCAACAAAACGCGGAAAGCCATTCATCAGGCACTTCAGCGCCTAGGAGAAGGGACATATGGCTACTGCGAGGAGTGCGGAGGAGAAATTGAGGAAAAGCGGCTGAAAGTCATGCCTTTCGCTCAACTTTGCATTGTTTGTCAGCGCAAAAAAGAAGAACTGGAAAAAATTGAAAAGGAGGAAAGTATCCGGGATGCCGATTCTGCCTGAGAGATTGCCCGGTTCAGGGATGAATCCATGATCCCTTATCCCGATTTCAATCCTGTCCTTTTGAAAATGGGACCACTGAAAGTCCGATGGTACGGTCTGATGTACGTCGTCGCTTTTTTCGTGGCCTATTTTCTCCTGAAGGCAGAAGTCCGGAAAAAAGCTTTTCCGCTCGACAAGGACGGTGTGTATGATCTCCTGAGCTATGCGGCGTTGGGTGTCATTCTGGGGGGACGCCTCGGCTATGTCCTGGTGTACAACCTTTCCTACTACCTCTCCCATCCGCTGGATATTCTGGCCGTCTGGAAGGGCGGGATGTCCTTTCATGGAGGCTTTCTCGGGGTCATTGTGGCGGGCTGGCTTTTCTGCCGGCGACGTCATCTTCCTTTTCTCCGACTGGCGGACCTGGCGGTCCTTCCGGTCCCGATCGGCCTTTTCATGGGACGCATGGGAAATTTTATCAACGGAGAACTGTTCGGTCGTGCAACGGACGTTCCATGGTGCATGGAATTTCCGATGGGAGGCCCTATCTGTCGCCATCCGTCTCAACTCTATGAAGCATCCATGGAAGGGATCCTTCTCTTTTCGATTCTGTTTTTCCTTTCCCGAAAGACATTGCCCGAAGGTGTTCTTTTTGGAACGTTCATCGGCCTTTATGGCCTTTTTCGAACGATCGGAGAGCTCTTCCGTCAGCCGGATCCCCAGCTTGGGTTTCTTTTTGGCCCCATCACAATGGGTCAGGTTCTGTCGGTCCCGATGATTCTGATCGGGGCGGCCATCGTTTATACCAGATTCCGGGTTTCACGTTCCCCTGTCGAAAACGGCCACCTTCCTCCTTCGTCCAGGTAGGATCCGTCGATGGAATCGGGAAACACACCTCCTGTACCAACCCGGGAAAAGATGACTCTCCCCCCCGTTCTGGGGAAAATTCCCTGGCGGAAAAGGGTGACGACTCGTATTTTTTTCTGGTTTTTTCTGCTCCTTTCCTTGGGATTTCTGGGATTGGGGATCCAGGTGACCCATATGGTCATCCATCGGGATCGGAAAGCCCTTCTCCGGGAACTTCACCATCGCGACGATGCCTTCGTCCGGAGTTTTTCCCTTCTGATGAAACACCAGGACCTTGTCGGAGCCCGGGATCTCCTTGAACCGGGCTCTTCCCGAAGCGATCGTCCGGCAATTCTTCTCCTGAAGCCGGACGGCCACACTCCTGCCTTCGGAGATCTCTCCACCATTCTCGACATGCGCAGCCGGGGCATCCTCCTGCCCACACTGGGGCAGGCCCGGCGGTTTCCTCTCCCCCCGGAAGCCCAACAACTGATCGACGGGACATCCTTTCAGAACGCCTACCAAAAAATCAGCGAGTCCTCCCTGACGGGAGAAGGCATGTCTTTTCAACGGCATCCGAACAGCAAGGGAGGGGTCCTGGGTTTTGTGGAGCCTGTCCTCAACGGGAACTCTTGCCGCTCCTGCCACAATCCCCAGCAGAACGTTCTCGGATATGCCGTGGCTTACCAGAACACAGATTTCTACGCACACTCGATCCATGCGTTCGGAATGAAAATTTTCTGGGCGTTTCTGGGGACGCTGGAGCTTCTTGTCCTGCTACTGGTCTGGACGATCCGGGGAAAGCTTGTGACACCGCTTGTCAGCGTTTCCGGCAAGGTGGGCCGAATGTCTTCGGGGCCGCCGGATCTCAAGACCCGCCTGGACGTTGGCCGGGACGACGAAATCGGTCAGCTGGCGGACTTTATCAACCGGTTCATCGACCTCTTCCAGGGATGGGTCGGAGAGGTGTCGGAAAAAGTCCGATGGATCGGGACACAGGCGGAGATCCTGTCGCAGGAGGCGGGACAGTCTTCCGGAACGACGGGTGAGCAGTCCCGACGACTGTCGGAACTCCACCGAAAACTCGACACGATTCTTCCGGACCGAACGCGGCCGGACGAAAAAGAGATCCGGAGAGATTCTCTTCCGGATCTCGTCGAACGGTCGATCATCCTGGAGAAAGGCTTGTCCGAAGCCCT
>JAPTWQ010000077.1 GCA_028064945.1 Nitrospiraceae bacterium
GTGTTCTTTCCTCCGCAAGGCCGGGGGATTCTTCCCCGTAGGCATCTCCCCAATGATCACGGGCATAATAGAGAAGACCAATGGCAGATGCGAACTCCGGATGAATCGCCCGTTCGACGAGTCCCTGAATCCGCGGCCGGACCGTCCCGATGGTGACATGAAGGGGAGAAAGGACTTTTTGGGCAAACGGAATCATCCGGGGCATGCCGACGACTCCGCCCGTCAGGACAACCCCTCTTTGCAAGCGGCTTTCCAGGCGCATTTCCCGAAGCTCCCGGGCGACAATTCCCAGAATTTCCCCGAGGCGGGCTTCCACGACGTCCATGACCTGGGTCTCCTGCTCCGAAGTGTCCGGCTTTGCCGAATTTTCGGAAGCCTCCGAAACCGTTTCCGGACTGTCCTTCTGAAGGACCCGGCCCAGAGTGTCGATCTTGATTCGCTCCGCCTCCTCCTGGGACACCTGGAGAACAATCGCCAGGTCCTTGGTCATGTTAATCCCCCCATAGGGGAACATGCGGATGGCCGCCAGAGATCCGTTGACATACACGGCAAGGTTCGTCGTTCCGCCACCAATATCGACAATCGCGACGCCCAGCTCCTTGTCATCTTCCGTCAGGAGAGCCCTGGCCGCCGCCAGGGGCTGGAGAACCAGATCCCCCTCCTGCAGAAGGAGACCCGACCGTTCAATCGTGCGACGGAGGTTGGCAATCACCATCTCGGAGCCCCGGATGACATGGACGTGGGCTTCCAGGCGGGCTCCGACCATGCCGACCGGATTTGGGATGTTGGCAAGATCATCGATCGTATAGGACTTGGGGATGACATGCAGAATTTCCGCCTGGGGGCGGTTAATCATTGAGCGCGCTTCCTGCAGGACCTTTTCGATATCGGATGGCTGGACTTCCCGGTCTCTCAAAGCGATCGTCACCCGCTGGTCCATACCGACAATCTCTCCTCCGGCAAAACCCACCACAACGTGTTTGATGGGCCGGCCCGCCATCCGCTGAGCCTGGTCCACCGCACGATTGATCGCGGTTACGGCTTGTGGGACCCCGATAATCGTTCCGTTTCGAAGTGCCGAGCCTGTCGGGGATGTCCCCAGACCCACCACCTCGAAAAGATTGTCGTCCACTGCGTGACCCGCCACCGCAACAACTTTTGTCGAACCAAGATCGACAGCCGCATAAAGAGGATTGCTCGACACCTTGTTTTCATCCTTCGTTTCAACCGTTAAGCATTGCACTGGAGCTATCAAAAAACCGGAGTTCCCCGTCGGAAATCCCGGTGCAGATTGTCGCATATCTGGGGAAATCAGGACAACAGGCCCGGCCGGGAAGGTCCGGAAATCATCGACCGGACGATCCTGTTTTTGATTGTTTGCCGGGGTTCGCGACGGAAGCCGGACGAACGAGGATCATCCCTTTGAAACGGAGGTCGTAGCCAATCGGAATAACTCCTGCCGGAAGGGCCGACGGCCGGCTGACCAGCCTCGAATAGAGCCGGAAAGGCTGGCAGGAGCCTTCTTCCGGCAAAATCAGATAAACGGAAGATCGATCTGGAAAATACCGGATCTCGTGCGGTTTTCGAAACACGAACAGTTGGCCTGAGGGAGCTCCGCTTCCATGGCATTTTTGGACAAGCTGAATCGATGCGACCAGATTTTTCCCTCCAGAACGGCCGATCGGAGAACGGACAATCACTTCCGGCATACGGGAAACCGCGGGAACAACAAGACCGGTCAGAATTTTTCCATCCGGGAGAAGGTAGGGAACAAAGTGCGGACTTTCGGACGGAAGATCCGTTCCTGCAGGGAGAATTCCGGAAGAAGAACGAAGCACGGCCATGGGTTTCTTTATACGGACCGTGATCGTCCGGGCCCCCCCAGGGAAACGTTTTGGCGGACACTTCCTGGATCCATGGATGCCGCTCCATCCATTCGTGAAGGGCGAAAAACTTCAGGAACGTTCCTTCTGGTGCTTTTTCGACCCACCCTTCAAGCGTTTTCAGCGGAACCACAGGCCAGCCCTCGAGAACGATCGGCCTGGCGGGAGGAAAGGCAAAATGTCCGGGGCCAAAAGACAAAACGGTCAGGAAAAAGAAGAAGAATCCCATCAGGACGAGACGTCCTTTTCCTTTCCAGCTTTTTCGGGAAACCGGCTCCTGCTGACCCGAAGGAAGATCTCCGGACGGTGCGGGAAGAGTGGACATGGCTAGCAAACAGGTGTCGGAGCGGGAGTATCCAATCGGGCCGAAGACAGAATCGTTTCCACCAGGTCCTCAAAGGAGAGGCCGCATCCTCTGGCAATTTCGGGGACGAGGGAGGTTTCCGTCAACCCCGGCAACGTGTTCATTTCCAGAACGACCACACGTCCATTCTCAAGGACCAGAGTGTCCATGCGGGCAACCCCGCGAAGCTCCAGAAGACCGAAGGCACGAAGAGTCGCTTCTTCAAGCCGGGCGGCAACATCGCTCGTCAGGGGAGCCGGAAAAATGTGCCGCGATTTTCCTTTCTGATACTTGGATGCATACGTATAAAAGGGCTCCGAAGAATCCGGAACGATTTCAATCGCGCCCAGATACCGGCCGTCCAGAATGGCGGACTGGACCTCCCGTCCTGCAAGGAAGGGCTCCACGAGAACGCGGGGGGAATGTTTTTCCGCCTCCAGGAGTGCTTGAGGCAGATCCGAGAAATGGTCCACCCGTGTCACCCCGATCGAGGAACCCGCCGATTCCGGCTTGACCATAAAGGGAAGCGGGAAGGGAATCTTGTCCGGTGTCACCTTCTCTCCGGCTTCGATCGCGACAGTCTCCGGAACATCGAGTCCTCCCTGGCGGAAGAGGGCCCGGGAGGCGCTTTTACTCATTCCGAGAGCACTTCCGAGAACACCGGAGCCGGTATAGGGGATGCCGAGCACTTCCAGACACCCCTGCAGGGCACCATTCTCTCCATGCCCACCGTGGGTGGCCAGAAAACAGACATCGGGCGAAGTGCGGAGCAGCGTGTGGAAAAGGTCCGGTCCGGCTTCCACCGGGATGGCCTCATATCCTCGACTCCTCAGGGCCTCCAGAACAGCCTTTCCGCTCATGCGCGAAACGGCCGCCTCGGGGGAATCCCCTCCCATCAACACTGCGACTTTACGAAATGTCTTTTTCAGCACGATCCCTTCGCCTTTCAGACTGTTGCCGGCGTTTCTTCCGGCACGATTTCCACCTCTGTCTCAAGCCGGATGCCGTTTTCCTTAAGGACTGCAAGCCGCACGTCTTCCACGAGCGAGCGAAAATCCCGGGACAGACCACCGCCCCGGTTGACGAAGAAGTTCGCGTGACGCGGAGAAATTTCTATTCCTCCCCGCACGACGCCTTTCCATCCGGCTTCTTCGATCAGCCGACCGGCAAAATCCCCCGGCGGGTTGCGAAAGACGGAACCCAGATTGGGTTTATCAAGCGGTTGAGCCTCGCTCCTCGAACGCCGGAGGCGTTCCCATTCCTCCATCAGAAAAACAGGTTCGGCCGGAAAAGTCTCCAAAACGGCCGAAACGATCACCCAGTCCTGCCAGCGAGAAGGACTCTCCGACAGCTCTTCCCGCTGGAACTCCGACGTCCGGTAGGAAAACCGGAGATCCTCCCGGACGATCCGCTCCATGGCCCCATCCGGCGAAACCAGGCAGACTTCACGAAGAATATCCCCCATCTCGCCCGTCGTGGTCCCGGCATTCATCACGATTCCTCCGCCCACCGTCCCGGGAATTCCCGACAAAAATCCAAGACCTCCCCGTCCCTGCCGTGCTGCATGGAAGGCCAACCGCGGGAGGAACGCACCGGCTTCTGCCTCGATCAGTCCATCCGGGCGCAGCGTAAATCGGTCCATCTTCTTCAGGGAGATCACGGTTCCGAGAAGCCCCCCGTCCGGGAAAAGGATGGTGCTTGCGTTCCCGATAAAACGGACAGGTGAAGGAAAGATCCCCTCCCTCACTTTTTCCAGAACGGACATCAACTCTTCCGTCGACTCGACCAGAGCGACCATTTGCCCGGGACCTCCCGTGCGGATGGACGAATGCCGGGACAAGGGCTCGTCTTGAAGGATCATCCGACCACCCGGCTGGACTGTCTGAGGCGGGCCAGGACTTCTCCGCCCAGATGGGTCACATCTCCCGCCCCCATCGTCATCAGAAGATCTCCCGGTTTCAAAATCGTCATGAGTCGGGC
>JAPTWQ010000002.1 GCA_028064945.1 Nitrospiraceae bacterium
ATTTCTTGCGCTCCGGACCTCCTTCTATCAGGAGCTGGCGAGGCTCCTTCAGATGCGAACGGATATGAGCCTTCCCGAGCTTATTTCCGTTCTTGAGTATACGGAAAAATACCCCCGCTGCATTCTGCAGAGCATGGCAAAGAAGCTGCGGGAGGGCGAGGCTTCCTTTTCCGTGGCGATCCGGGATTATGTTCCCGTCAGGGATTCGGTCATTCTGAATCTGGCGGAAAAACGGGTTTGTCCTCTGGAGAGTGCCCTGGGGTTTCTTGTGGACTTTCCTGAATGAGATTACGTCAAGTCAGGGGCATTAAAGGGAAGGGCAGAGAGTGTGTTGGGGAGGAGCTAGATTCGGGTTTCTTGCCCAGCTCCTGACTCAATCCGGCCGAATGGTCTGGTCTGACCACGATGTCTCACCCATTTCGGAAGGGTGGGGCAAGAACTTTTCTCGAAAAACAACACCGGAGATCGATCCAGGCACCTTGCACCTTACCCGGAAGGGGAACGTCTTCTGTGACAATGAGGGATGGGACCCTTCTGCAATCAGGCCGCTGCCTCTCTCGTGTTTCGGTCTGTTTTCCCGACATGAAAAAATGGTGGAAGAGAATCCCGACCGTCCATGACGGGTTCGACGACCGATGGCAATGTTTTGGCCGAAAGGACCGGATGGTACTCCTGGGAGGGAGTTTTTTTGCTTCCAGGGTAGGCTCGCCGGGAGAAAGGCCCGGGCTTCCTCATAACATATATGATGGCCGGAGGATGCTGCGGGCACCGGAGGCGATGAAATGACAAAGACGCGAGGATTGTTATTGTCTGTCCTCAAGGCCTTGAAGCAGGGTGGCAAATGTCAGGTTCCGATGACATGATGACATTTTGTCTCTCCCCCTTCGAATGCTTTTTTAAGGACAGGCCGGGAGGGTTTTCCCTGAGCACGAAGGTCAGAAATATAAAAATGGTCCGGCATGCGTCCTGGTGGGTGTTCGTGGTCCTTATGGCGGTCTTTGTTCCGGATCGGGTTTGGGCCAGCGACTGCATTTCGACAGGATCTCTCTCGGTCATCATGATGGATTGTACCCCTGCGGTTGCCGGTCCCGAAAGGCCCGGAGCGACCAAGGAGGAACCCGATCGATTCGACAGGGACTGGACCTTGAAGATTCGCGCCCCTCAGGTCGACTGGCATTCTTCCATTCGGGCCAGTGTCGCATTGTGGGTGGAGAAAAGACTCTATCCCAACGCGACGAAGGAGGAACAGGCCCTCATGAATGTGGCGATTCAGCATCTTGCGCACATGGGATTTCCGCTCAAGGCGGTGAAGGAATCGGACCTGATCATCAGGGTGAATGTGACGGCCAAGACACTCAATAAAATCGCAGCAACCCTCGACGAAGCGCTGCGCAGGGGGCATCTGACCTATCATGTGTCCCGGGTGATTGTCGCAGGTGGGTCGGAAAAAGAGAATCAGTTTGCGGCCGCCCAACTCCCGGTTCCCGAAAGCGGGATTGTCGATTCTGAGGGCATGTCCGCGAAGCTCTTTGCCCTCTCTCAGATCCCTGGATTGACTCGGGCCGACGGCATGATGGTGCCGGCAATCGCGACCCGGAATGTGAGCTTTTCCCTGCCTCACATCCTGATCATCCATAGCGACCGGAAAGACTGGGCGCGGGACATTCGGCGACAGGTGTTTTTTCTTGTGGCCAATCTGGTGATCGACATGAAGAACCCGCTGGCCAAGAAGATTGTGAAAACACTCTCCGGTCGGCTTTCTCGGCTGGACTGGCCCCTTCTCAAGATTCAAAAGGAAACAAAAGACACCTATCGGGTTGAGGCCCCTTCCCTTCTTCTGAACACCCTCAAGAACATTCTTCTTCAGGCCGCGACCCTGGGGAGCGTCTCCAAGGACTCTTTCATCGAGAATCCGAAGGGGCAGCTGTCCACCGGCAACATCTTCGCCCCGCTTCCGCAGGCATTGGAGTATGACAACTTTCTCGTGCACCTCACGCCGACTCCGACCTTCTCCGGATCCAAGGTCGAGATTGACAATTACGGCTATGCTCCAACCGGTGCCGTCACCTTGAATGCGATCGGAAACGTCAACAATGCTCTTCTGGCGGGAGGACTCTTTACCGTCGGGGCCTCGACGACGTTCGGGGGCATGAATTCGGGAAGTTTGGGCTACTCCTTTCCAATAGGCTTGTATATGCGTGCAGGAATGGATTTTTTTGCCATGAACTATAAAATCGGGCTCGGCCTGTCCCCCTGGGGAAGCGGGGTCAACACCCAAGCACTCACCGCTCTGGGGGTCAGCGGCAGCAATTATTCCGGAGATTTGTGGATCAACCAGGCGATCGTCGGGAAGGAAGACCAAAAGCTTGTCCTCAAGGAAACGGTTTTTCTCAAAGAATTCCAGGACTCCTACTCTCCCACGGTCCAGAACGACCGAAGCCTCGTTGGCGGGATACTGGATCTGTCGGGGTCCAGGGCTTTGGGCCGGCTGAATCTTTCGTTCGACCTGTCCGACACCGAATATGATCTCTCCCAGGGAAGCGGTTCCAGTCCCGTCAATCCCTTCTATAACGATACCCAAGGCTTTCAGAATTATGTCATGGGCAACGGACAGGTCGGGTTTGCCTTTACCCCCAAATATTCGATGGCTCTGGGAACGGTGGACCAGCAATATATCGGTGGAGGAACCCTTGATCCCATGCTTCAGGCCACGCTCGGAGGCATGGCGAATGTGATGGCCCTTCCCACGGCCTCCCTTTTCGGAAACAATCTTTACGTCGGAACACTCACCTTTACCCGGACGGACTCCGTCGATGCCGGAGCGTTCTATACATCGGGATTTTTTGATGCGGGACAGATCTCGGGAATTGGAATCAGCTTAAGCGCCATGGGACCCGGGGTGGAGGAATCCTTTTCTTCCAAACATTTTTTTGCGAGGATCGATGCGGCAGTTCCGATCGGGGCTCTTCCTGTCCAGGGGTTGGGAAACTCGATTACGGCACTGACCGGCGGAAACATCGGTCAAGGGGGGATTCCCATTCAGTTTTGGTTGTCGATCGGCCTTCAGGAGTAGCCTGAAGTTTACGCCATTGAAGGCTGTTCCGAATCTTTCGACCAAAGAAACCTTCCTGACGGTTCTCCACAAAACACCGACAAGAGACACTGTGAGGCACTGAGTCATGGGGACACTCCCCATCGGATACGGGATTGAGGTTTCTATGATCCGAAAGTCGCCCTTTTCTCCCCGGGAGTTTAGGACCAAAGCCGGGAGGCTGATGGTGGAGCCAGGACTGACGCGACAGGAGCCATCGCACCGAATATCAGTTCTCAGGGCATACTGGCGGGAACGGTCAGGGTGTGTGTGAAAAGCCGCCCCCTCCACAGTGACAGGAGAGCCTGTCCCCCATCCGCCACCTCGTCTCGCAACGAGGGAAGCGACGATGTCCCGCTTCCGATCGGATCCACCCACTCCAAGGACGACACGGTTATGGCCGAAATCTCCGGGTCGGGGTCGTCGATCTTGACATCCGAGACGATAACGTCCTCCCGGATTGCTGCGGTGGTCCAGATGGTTCAGGGATTTCACAATGTGGTAACTCCTCGGGAAGCCCGTGCCCCATGGTCTCTTCAGGCGGATTCTTCCCGGTGGCAATTTTCTTGCCGGCAGAGGAAGCCGTGACGGGAAAAGGAGGCGTTTTCGTTTGGGAACTGCAGCCATGAGACTCGGGATTGTGCTTGTTTGGGCTTTGGTCGCGGGGGTTCTGGGATCCGGGCAAGGGGAAGTGGCCCGGGCGGCTTCCTATCCTCTCCCGTTCGACCCCTTCATGGCGGGAGAGTCCTTCGGGTGCAAGCATCTTCTGATCCCGGGAGCGGAGATTCTTCCCCATGCCCCCGTCATGGATTCCCGTGTTCTTCCCGGATGGAAGGAGGTCCCGATGAGGGGAGGAAAGAACAAGACCATCGAAAGTCTCGTCATCAAGGGCTCGGCGGTGGTCCACAAGAAGGGCAAGGACGGAAATCCTGTCGGTCCTCCCCTGATCCTGATTCCCGCGGGCGGGCTGGTCTATGATGCCACCCCACTTGAGACCCATCTTCCCGTGGGAGACCGGGGGGTGATTTTCGGCCAAGGGGCCGTTCTTCTCAAGAAGGATCTTCAGGAGGAAACCTGCCGGAACTTCTCCGTTTTGGCGGGTCGAAGCTTCGAC
>JAPTWQ010000048.1 GCA_028064945.1 Nitrospiraceae bacterium
GAGAAGAGTTCGAAGGGCTTGCCCGAGACCACAAGAATCTCTCTCTCCACCAGTTTGTTTCCCATGCCTCCATGCCTCTTCCTCCGGGAGTCGAAGTCAGGCAGTTGGCAGCAAGCAGCCTTTTCGAGTCCCTCGGAGAAAAATTCAAAAAGGGCGACTTCTATATCGCCGGCCCCCCTTCCATGGTGGCTTCTTTCAAAAACGCCCTTTTTGAACTTGGAATCCTTGAGGAGCAGATTCATACCGATTTGTTCCTGGGATATTCCTAGGAATCGGACCGCAAACTGCTCGGTATAGAACTCTGCAGCTCAGGTATGAGGGAAGCGCTCTGAACTCCATGACAGCATGAGGAGGAACCCGGATGATCACGGAACCCGAAGACGAAGACTTCCTGAAAGAAGTTCAACAGTGGGAAAATCCTCAACAGGCCACATTGCCTCTCTTCCACAAGTGTATGGAGGAAAAGAACTTCATTTCAATCGATGACATCAAGAAGATCGGAAGAGTAACGGGACAGATGCCAAACGAACATTATCTTGAGGTTTCCGAGATTGTCTCAATCGGAACATTCTACCAGCACTTCTCATTTCATCCCATGGGAAAACATGTTATCAGGGTGTGTTTGACCACACCCTGTCTTCTCAATGGAGCCCGTAAACTTCTGAAGGCTTTTTCCGACCACCTTGGAATCGGTCTGGAAGAGACTTCCTCTGACGGGTTGTTTTCTCTCCAGCAGTCTCAATGCATGGGGCAATGCGCCGACTCGCCCTGTTTCATGATTGATGAAGATACCCATATTAAGGTCAGCCCAGATCAGATTCCGGCCCTTCTGGAGCCCTACAGAAAAAATCTTACATGCCAACCAGCCCATGTGTTGGGAAAGCCGATGCTCAATGAACCCACGATCTTCTCCGGCTTGACATCAGAGAGGACGATATCGTTTGAGGACTATCGTGCAAAGGGCGGATATCAGGCATTCGAACGCGTCCTTCGCTCCATGTCACCCGAAGCGGTTCTTTCCGAAATTGAACGCTCCGGTCTGTCTGGGAGGGGAGGGGCAGCATTCTCCACCTCCCGGAAATACCAGAGTGTTCGAGCCCAGAGCAAACCACGATATCTCATTTGCAATGCGGATGAAGGAGAGCCTGGAACATTCAAGGATCGATACATCATGGAAAGGGATCCCCATCTTTTACTGGAAGGGATGCTGATTTCGGCCTACACCATGGGAACAGAGACAGGGTACATTTATATCCGCTCGGAATATCCTCATTCTTATCGGATTCTGGAAAAAGCAATCATCGATGCAGAGGAAAATGGACTCATTGGGGATCGAATTCTAGGGGCGGATTTCTCCTTTCGCATTCGCCTCTATCGTGGAGCAGGAGCCTACATCTGTGGGGAGGAGACCTCACTGATTGAAAGTCTGGAGGGCAAAAGAGGTTTTCCTCGCAACAAGCCTCCCCATGTTTCAGAAAAAGGAATCTGGCAGAATCCTACCGATGTTTCGAATGTAGAGACATTGGCCAATATCCCCGTTATCCTTGAAAAAGGCGGCGAGTGGTTCTCTCGGCAGGGGGACGCCCGAACGCCCGGGACGAAACTGTTCTGCCTTTCTGGCCGCGTCCGGAGGCCCGGGCTTTACGAAATCCCGTTCGGAAAAACACTCCGGGAACTGATTTACGATCTGGGAGGAGGAATTCCAGACGATCTGGACCTGAAAGCAGTGTTGCCAGCCGGACACGTCAGCAAGTTGCTTTTGCCTCATCAGATCGATCTGTCACTTGATTATCCGACCCTTAAAGAGGTCGGCACATTTTTGGGTTCGGCATCGGTCATCGTGATCGATAAAAGCGTATGCATGGTAGATCTGGCATATTGGATATCGGCATTTTTTCATCATGAGTCCTGCGGCCAATGTACTCCCTGTAGGGAGGGGACTGAAGACATGTACGAAATCATGGTGAAAATCGTGCAGGGGGAAGGGCAAGAGGAGCATCTCCACTATTTGAAAGTTCTCGGGGATTACATGGTGGAAGCTTCCATCTGCGGTCTGGGGATAACCGCTCCCAACATCCCGCTGGACTCGATTGAAAAGTTTGCAGAAGAGTGGAAAGAACATATTATCGAAAAGCGGTGTTCTTTGGGGATATGCCCAATGGGGAAAGAGGTTCCCCTCGCGTTTCCTCCCCGACGCTCCAGAGGGTTTTTCGATGACTTGGCGGGCCTTAATCCAACCGATCCCTGAAGTGGCATGTCCGAACAGGAGACTCCATGATTAAGGATATAAAACCGGTTTTCACTATTGGCCACGGGACAAGAACTCTCGAAGAGTTCATCGCCATTCTGGAAGAAGACGGGATCCAGTGCGTAGTGGATGTCCGGTCCATTCCCCGATCAAGACACAATCCTCAGTTCAACGAAGATTCTCTCCCATCCGATCTTGGAACACACGTTGTCGAATATCTCCACATGAGCGGGTTGGGGGGGTTGCGGCATACCCACAAGGACTCCCTGAACACCGGCTGGAAAAACCTCAGTTTCCGGGGATTTGCTGATTACATGGCGACCGAAGAATTCGCTGAATCCCTGGACAAGTTGGTGATGCTATCGCACATGAAGCGAATCGTCCTCATGTGCGCAGAAACATTGCCATGGCGTTGTCACCGCTCCTTGATCGCGGATGCGCTGACCATCCGGGGCATTCCCGTCTGGCATCTGTTCAAGGCGGGCAAGATGGAAGAACATCGGCTAACCCCTTGGGCACAGGTTGACGGGAGAAGATTGCTTTATCTTCCTCTGGGAACCGCAATTCAGGAGGATAAAAAAGCCACAGAATAAGACTCTGTTTCCATTTCTTGCTGCGCTGTGATGAAACTGAAGCAATCCCCATAGAGAGTGCTGCCCTCTTCTGTTTCACTGTAAGTGACTTAGAAGAATATTCCATTCGCTTGTAACATAAAATCAAGTGTTCGTTAAAGCCTAAGAACCGCAATTGAATAGGGAGAAAAGGGAGTTGAAATCAAGAAACCCCTTATCGTTTCTGGTAAAACAGTAGGTGTCGAAGCCAACTATTGACCACCCGAAGGGTGAAACGAAAGGGGTCACATCATGCTACGACAGAGCGTTCTTCCATTCAAGCTTGAGGCCACCGATGAAAGCCTGACATCCCATGCGGGCCTTGTTCTTTTTGGAGAGTTTTTAAAGTCCCTGAACCTGAAGTCCTGGATCGATCGGGCATTTGGTCGTCCGGGGAGTGGCGCGGGATATCCGGCCTCCTCCTATGTCATTCCCCTTTTGCTGATGTTGCATGGCGGAGGCCGGAGTTTTTGTGACCTTCGGATGATCTCCCGGGACAAGGCCTTGCGGACCCTTCTGGAGATGGAAGAGCTTCTCTCATCCGATGCTTTTGGACGTTGGCTTCGCCGGGTGGGAGAAAAAGAGGGAGGGGTGGATGACCTGTTTCCGGCAATGGATCGGGTTCTGACCCTGATGGGCAAACGGCTCCGGAAGAAGCGACAAAAACCATGGAGGAAAGCTGTTCGGGGAGTGACGCTCAATATCGATGCGTCACAGATTGTGGCCGAGAAAGAATCGGCCCAATGGACCTACAAGGGAGAAAAAGGATACATGCCCCTTGTTGCTCATGTGTCCGAACTTTCGGGAATGGTTCTTCACGAAGAGTTCCGGGACGGAAATGTCTCCCCTGGTGCAGGACATGTGCCCTTTCTCGACACATGTCTCAAGCACCTTCCTTCCGGACTCGCCCTCAACCTGCTGAGGGCAGACAGTGCTTCGTATCAGGCCGACGTGTTCAACTGGTGCACGGAAAGAGGCGTCCGATTTTGGTTTGGTGCCGATCTCGACTCTGCCGTCCGGGCGGCGATTGAACAGATACCCGATGACCTGTGGCGCCCCTATCGGGGTGAGCAGATCGCCGAGACGGTCCATTTTCTGAACAGGACAAACAACGCCTTTCGTCTGATCGTTCACCGAAAACCTCTTCAAGTCTTCACTTCCGGGACTTCCGGAGGAGGCCCCTCCCGCCGGAAGCCGATACCGGGTTCTGGCCACCAACCGGAAAGAAATCCCGGAGTGGATCATCGACTGGTATAACCAGCGGGGAGATGGCTCCGAAAACCGGATCAAGGAT
>JAPTWQ010000055.1 GCA_028064945.1 Nitrospiraceae bacterium
GCTTTAGATGCGGATACTGTTAGCATTTGAAGAGCCTTGTGTCCAGTTATAGCGTAATCTTGCATGAAGCATAGGCCCTTCTCAAACGCCCCGAAAACTTGACCGAAAAACAAACGGTCCGCCTTTCCGAATTTCTTAAACTGAATCTGTCGACAGTTCGCGCCTATCTCTTACGGGAGGACTTCCAGCGTTTCTGGTCGTTCACCGATGTAAAAGTCGCCGAATACTTTCTTCATACCTGGTGCAATCGTACCATGCGCTCCGGTCTTGAGCCATGAAGAAAGTGGCCCAAATGACCCGTCGGCACAAGGATCTCATTCTCAATTGGTTCGCCGCGCAAGGCGCACTCTCAAGTGGCTCCGTTGAGGACCTCGGGAGCTTTACGGCCAACGTCTACGAGATGCTGGAGTGGCTGAAGACGTGCCGGGTCCGGAAGGTGGTCATGGAGTCGACGGGGTCTACTGGATCCCGGCGTACGACATCCTGGAGGCGTCGGGATTCGAGGTGACGCTGGTGAACGCCCGCCATGTGAAGAACGTGTCGGGACGGAAGTCGGATGTGATGGACTGCCAGTGGATCCAGCAACTCCACTCGTTTGGCCTTCTGAAGGGGGCCTTCCGTCCGGAACGTCAGATCGTGGCGCTGCGGACGATGGTGCGGACGCGGGACAATCTGGTGCGGGACCAGAGCCACCAGATCCAGCTGATCCAGAAGGCGTATACGGAGATGAACATGCCGCTCCAGAATGTGCTGTCGGATATTGGAGGAGTGAGCGGGATGGCGATCACGCGAGCGATCGTGAAGGGGGAGCGGGACCCGAAGAAGCTGGCGGCGTTGTGTGACGTTCGGGTCCAGGCGAGCTCCGAGGAGGTCGCCGGAGCATTTTTGGGGGAGTGGCTCCCGGAACATATCATGGCGATGGCCTTCCCGGAGGAGTGCGCAACGATGTACTGCGAGAGAACGGTGTCGAGGGCGGTGGCATCAACGTTCGAAAGGACTCTCCGGATCGTAGGCTCGCTGGGAGGGAGTAGGACTCCCTGGTGGGCGACCAGCGGCACCCCAGACGCTTGAGCTGGTTTTGGGAGAGATCCTTGGCCCAGCGGAAGATCCCTTCATAGGAGCGCTTTCCAGAAAGGACCGCGGCGAGGGCGAGAAGGAGAATGGAGAGAGAGTTGTGCCGGATCCCTCGGGGTTTTCGGAGATCCTTCACCGTCTCCTTGAGGAGGGTGAAGAGTCCGTTTTTTTCCCTCGAGGTCCAGCGAGGAAAAGGGAATCGCTGACATGGAACCTCCGGTTAAAAGAGGGTCATCAAGAGGGGCGGCCAGAATCGCGCACGCCCGGGAGTGAAGCGGACGGACCCAGATGGTTTTCGTGCGACCATGCGCATAGTAGACCCCGCCATTTCGTCCAAACCCTCGGGCCTCGCCCAGACAGATCCACCCGGCCGCTTTGTAACAGGTTCCGGTAAACCGGGAGGGGTCCACGAAGGTCTCGGCCAGAAGAATCGGGTGATTGTAGATCTTGATCCAGTCAGACGACAGGCGGCGCAGACAGAGTCCCAATACGCGAGACGCCAAATTGGGGGTGCGGGTCGTCGAAGGAAGAATGAGAAAACGCTGGTTGTTCGCAATGAAGCGCAACCGGCGAAAGTGCTCGGACGGAACCCAGCCAATAAAGCGATCCCGGTCGGCACATTTGAAGGCGGCGGCTCCCCACCCCAAAAGGGCCACCCAGGTGGAACCGGAGAGAGCGACATACTTGAGCGTCTCCCCGACGAGACGACGAACCCCAAGTAGTGGTGTTCCTGCATGAGGGCATTCCAGCGACAGGTCTCATCCGGAGAGATCGGTCGGACGGTCATCGATTGGAGATCCAGGGGACGAGAGGAAGGGGAGTCGCTCATGACTCCCATGGAAACGAAGTCTTTTTCAAAAAGCCAGCGGGAGGCAAAAATCCCAAATACAAGCCATTCCCAGCTTAACTATGACGGAGCCCTGTATTAAGATTAGGCTATGTTACCTATTCGTGTTGCAAGGCTCCTGATCAGGTGTAGACCTGATTCAGGAGATGATTCCCATGAAGAAATGCACATTCCAACGATGTCTTCGAGCTGTTCCGACCATGACATCGGCGCAGAGACATGATTTGCGGATTGCGATCGATCATCGAGACAAGAAAGACCTGGTGGCCGAGGTGTCCTCGCTGGTGGGAACCCCCACGGCCTGTCCCCATTGCCACCATCCGGAGATCCGGCCGTGGGAACAGGCCGCCGGGCTCCCGCGCGTCCGGTGCCGGGGATGTCCTCGCACCTTCAATGCCTTGACGAACACGCCCCTCTCGGGACTGCACCACAAGGATCGGTGGATGTTTTACCTGGAGACATTCAGCGAGGGGGAATCGGTCCGGAAGGCGGCCGGACGGTGCGGGATCAACACGAAAGCGGCCTTTCTGTGGAGACACCGGTTTCTGGCCTTGCCCGCCTGTTTGAAAGCCCGACAGGAAAGCGGCATCGTCGAAACCGACGAAACCTGGTTTCTGAGATCCTACAAGGGACAACGGGGCGGGCTCCCGAGACGGGCCCGAAAACGGGGCGGTCGGGCTCAAAAGCGAGGGCCCTCCCGGGAACAGGTTCCCGTCCTGGTGGTCCGGGACCGGTCGGGTGCGACCGCCGATGCGATTCTTCCCAAGGACGGCCACCGGGAGACCTTCGCGGTGCTGAAACCCCTTTTGGCCCGGGATGCGGTCCTGTGCTCGGACGGGAGAGGGAAAGGTCCTATCGCCCTGGCGGCTCGGGAGAGGAGCGTGGCCCATCGGGCGGTGAACCTGAGCAAGGAGATCCGAGTCTTGGCCGGGGTCTACCATATCCAGCAGCTTCCGCCTACCATTCGCGGCTGAAAGAGTGGATGCGACGATTCCACTCAACTCCAAACTTTGGTTGACTTTATCCCTCGGTCGCCACGGACTGCAATACGAATTGGCAACTTAGCTTAAAATTAAGTTGCTTTTTCGTAAAGCCAACATCAGCATCTAGAACTGGCGCCACTTTTACTCTAAAAATGGCTCATTTTTCTCAAGTTTGACGATTTACCTCGAAAGATGGGTTAGGCTCCCCCCTGTTTTTTGTCTAGTTTTACGGGTCCATCATAGAGGCTGGGTACTGTCGAACCACCTTCGAGAACAATCGCGAGAGAATGAGAAATCCGGAGTCTCGGGCTCAGGGCTTGTCGGCCTCGATTGGGGTCGTGGAGGGCGGCTGCACGTCGATTGTCGGGGGACGCCTGAAAAAGTCCGGCATGCAGGAGGAGGAGCCGACAGCCTCCTGCCCCTTCGATGTGCCATCAACCGACCGTGGCATGAAGTCGTAATCCAAGGGATCGCAGAACTTTGAGAACCGTTGCAAACTCGGGATTTCCTTCTGCAGAGAGAGCCTTATAAAGGCTTTCACGGCCAAGCCCGGTTTCGCGGGCAATTTGTGTCATTCCCTTGGCCCGGGCTATATCTCCAAGAGCCGCTGCCACAAGGGCAGGGTCTCCATCTTCGAGAGCCGCTTCAAGATAAGCGGCCATATCTTCTTCGGTTTCCAGATGTTCTGCCGAATCCCAAAGTCGGGTTTTTGTTTTTTGCATCTTAATCCCCCTAAAGTTTGTCGGCAAGTTCATGGGCCGTTCTGATATCCTTTTCCTGTGTACTCTTGTCTCCCCCGGCCAGAAGAATAACAATCGTGGGCCCGCATTGCGTGAAATAAATGCGATATCCTGGTCCGTAGTCAATTCGCATTTCGGAGATACCGGACCCTACCGGTTTCACATCTCCAGGATTTCCGAGGGAAAGCCGGCGAATCCGAATATCGATTCTGGCCTTTGCGGCTGGATCCCGAAGTTCTGAAAACCATTCGGAATAAGTATCAGTCTGACGGACTTCGATCATGATTGATTGTATCCTGTAAAATACGATTTTTCAATTGAGCTTTCAGATCCTCTGGCTTTAGATGCGGATACTGTTAGCATTTGAAGAGCTTTGTGTCCAGTTATAGCGTAATCTTGCATGAAGCATAGGCCCTTCTCAAACGCCCCGAAAACTTGACCGAAAAACAAACGGTCCGCCTTTCCGAATTTCTTAAACTGAATCTGTCGACAGTTCGCG
>JAPTWQ010000046.1 GCA_028064945.1 Nitrospiraceae bacterium
GATCCCTCCCGCTTTTTGGGAACCTGCTACCGGGCCGCCGGCTTCCGCGATCTTGGCGAAACCAAAGGGTACCGAAGAAACGCCGGACGATACGACTACCACGGAGAGGTCAAGCGCATCTTCGTCCAGCCCCTGAGAAAGGATGCGCTTCGTCTTCTCTCGTCCCCCGACCACCTTCCCAATTTTGAATTGCTGCATCCTGATTGACAAAGAACATGAAAGAGGACCAGAATCCCTATATGAAATACCTTTGGCCGCTTAAAAAAAACATCCTCTGGGTTGTCCTTCTTCTCTCCATGGTCTGGATTTTCTCCGGAATGGACAAGCCGTCCCGCACCCGTGCCATGATGCCTTCAATGGCTATGGGGCATGGCATCCACAGCGAGAAGTCGATGCCTTCTTCCTGTCCCATGAAAGGGGCACTTCCCTGTTGTCACGGCAATGATCAGGTTGCCCTTTGTCAGGCTTCCCTTTGCGATCTGTGTGTTCTATCAGCGCCTGGAGTGGAAAGCACCGCTTCCCTCTCGCACATACAGCCTCCGGCTCTTCCAATCGTTTTTGATTCCGCCGAAAACCAGGCACAAGGTCAATGGGAAACGCAGTCCCTGCATCCTCCGTTTTTGCATAAATATTCCTTCTTTCCGCCCGTTAATTCTCCTCTTCTGATCTGAGACTCACCCGGTTCGTCAAATTTCGGATTTTCACACCGTTTTTGAACTCGGGGAGGACTTATGTCATTTCTTCACATCACATCTTTTTCCATTTTTGATAAAAAGCCATCATCAGGATCCCCTTTCTCTTCAGGGAAAAGACAATCCATCTGGAGATACTGGATTTCTCTGATTCTTGCTCAGATCCTCTTGCCCCCTTGTTTCATATTCGATCAAGCACATCCATTCGGGCAGGATTCGATTGTATGGGCAGACGGAGCCAGTTTTACGGGAACGGCCTCCCTCCAGGAAATGGGCCTTCCCGTACTGACGATCGATCAGGCGGTTCATCTGGCCCTTGAAAGGAATCCCGCTCTGGCCAGGGAACGGGCTCAGATAGCCCGGGAAAAAGCTCTCTCCATCCAGGCAGGAGAACTGCCAGATCCGAAGCTGATTCTGGGGGAACAGTATTTTCCTCTCAGCTTCAACATGGGACAAAGCCTTCTGGCCATGACAACGGTGGGGCTCAGACAGAGCTTTTCACCCTGGGGGAAGAGAGCTCTTGTCCAAAAAGGCTTTGTCAGGGAGCAGAGCGCATCCGGATGGAATATTGAAGACCGCAAGCTCCGGATTGTCAGGGATGTCCGACTAGCCTGGATTGAAATTTACCGAGACACGCGGACGGAGATCCTGCTCCGCTCGATCGGCCTTCTCTGGCAGGAAGCATTCCAGTCTGCCCTGACCCGCTATCGTCAGGGAACGGGCTCCGAATCGGATCTCCTTTCCGCCCAGTTCCAGAAAGACACCCTTCTCGACACAAGGGAAACGCTGCGCATCAGGGAGGAAAAGGAACGTCATCTTCTGATGCGTCTCATGAGAACATCCCATTCGTTCAGAATATCAGATGATGAACCCAGATTGCCGGCGCCTCTTCCCGAATCCGTTCTGCTGAACCAGATCAATGTTCATCCCGCACTCAAATCCAGCGCAGAAAAGAATGCCGCACAGGCACTTCGGATCCAGGCCGCCGAAAAAGACAAAATTCCCGCATTTTCTGTTGAAGGGGACTACAACTACTTCATGGGGCCAAGTCTCATCACAGCCACTCCCAATCTGTTCTCAGTCGTCCTGACAATGAATCTTCCCGTCCGTCCAGGTGAACGGCAGGACCAAAAAATTCAGGAAGAAGAGGCAGCTCTCACATCCTTTGAGGCCAACCATGAAGAACTGAAGCAGAAGCTTGCCGAAGATATCAGGGATACAGAGGCATCCTACCGCCATCTCTCCCATCGAGCCGTTTTTTTTGATCACCGACTTCTGCCCGAAGCCCACAGGAATGCTGAAGCCGCCCTGAATGCCTATTCGACAGGAACGGTTCCAATGGAACGCGTTCTTGAAACAATGAAGAAAGTCGAGGAAACAGAACTTCAGGCGCTCGACCTCCGAATGGACAGGATGAAAGAAATGGCTGAGCTTGACTATCTTAAAGGCCGACTTCAGGGAGGTTCCCATGAACAGTAGATCTCTTGTTTTTTCCTTTTTTATCCTTTTAGCAGGAATAGGAATCGGTGCCGGTGCGGTCAACTGGGCAAACCATTCAAAAAAACTTTCAATGACAACGGCCAAAAAGATGGGGGGCACGCCAAAACGAACGATCCTTTACTGGAGAAATCCCATGAACCCGTCCATCCATTCAGATCACCCGATGAAGGACAACATGGGAATGGACTATCTTCCCGTCTTTTCGAGTCCTGCCAGCTCTACCGGAAAGTCGGTCCAGGTGAGTCCGGAAATCAGACAGACGCTTGGGATCCGGCTGGCGAAAGTCACCAGGCGTACCTTCTCCCACACCATCCGGGCAGCCGCAACCGTTTCGCTCGACGGGCACCGCACCCGGGTCATAAACACGCGATTTTCAGGGTGGATCCGAACGTTAAAAGTTCGATCCGAGGGAGATATCGTCCGGAAGGGGCAAACCATCGCAGAGATTTATTCGCCCGAACTTGCCAATTCAGAAGATGAGGCCCGAATCGCCCAACAGGCTCTCCAGTCTGACCCCGGATCACCCGACAACCAGAATATCTGGAAAGCGTCAAGGGAACGGCTCAACCTTCTGGGGATCCCGGAGATTGAAATCAAGAGGCTTGAGAAAACAGGAAAGCCCCGATCGGTCATCCCGGTCATCTCTCCCTATTCAGGCATCGTAACGTCAATCTCGGCCCGGATCGGGGGAGAAATCTCGCCGAAAACCCCCTTGATGACCCTTGCTGACACCAAGAAGCTCTGGGTCAATGTGTTCCTCTACAGCCCAGAGCTTGCCTGGGTGAAAAATGGAGATGCGGTTGCCCTTCATCTTCCATCCCCGTCCACCAGAAAATACCGGGGAAGTCTGCAATTTGTGAGCCCCGAAGTTGAAAAGACCAGCCGGACGATCAGGGCCAGGGTCACCGTCCAGAACCCTGACGGATTTTTAAAAGCCGGAATGTACCTTGAAGCCACAATACATCCCGATCCGCATCCCGATGTATTGGTCATTCCGCGGGAGGCACTGATCAGGACAGGATCGAGAACGGTCGTGATCACAGAAACCGGCAAGGGGCTTTTCCGGCCAGCCATGGTCAAAACCGGAGCACGCTCCCGCCACTGGGTCGAAGTGCTCTCAGGGCTTTCCGAAGGGGAACGAGTCGTTGTCAGCGGAGAGTTCCTGCTCGATGCTGAGTCCCGGTTTCAAAATGTTTCCGACCGGATGGTCGAAGGAGACCGGCCATGATTCCAAAGATCATCGCCTGGTCCATTCAGAAACGGTTCTGGGTTCTGGGGCTGGCCGTTGCCATTATCGGATGGGGAGGGGTCTCCCTCTATCGAAGTCCCCTGGATGCCATCCCGGATCTCTCCGACACGCAAGTCATCGTCAAGGCCGCTTTTGCCGGACAACCTCCGTCCGTTGTGGAAAATCAGGTAACCTATCCACTGACGACCGCCTTTCTGACCATTCCTGGAGTCCGGCATGTGCGCGGTTATTCCGACTTCGGGAACTCCCTCATTTACATTCTGTTCAAGGAAGGGACCGATCAATACTGGGCCAGATCCCGAGTTCTCGAGTACCTCAATCAGGTCGAAGGCCGCCTTCCATCCGGAGTCACCGCCTCTCTGGGGCCCGATGCTACCGGCTTGGGATGGGTCTATGAATACGCGCTTGTCGACCGCACGCACACGCTCGATCTCTCACAACTCAGGACCCTTCAGGACTGGTTTCTGAAGTTTGAACTGCAAAGCATCCATGGCGTGGCGCAGGTGGCGACGGTCGGCGGAATGGTGAACGAGTTCCAGGTGGTCGTCGATCCACGAAGGCTTCTGGCCGATCATATTCCTCTGTCACGGGTTGAGGATGCCATCCGGAAATCGAACGGAGAAGTGGGCGGATCGGTCGTGGATATGAACGAAGCCCAGTACATGGTCCGGACGCGAGGATATCTCCACTCGATTTCCGATATCAGGAAGATTCCTCTTGTATCAGGTGCCGGGGGAAATCCTGTCCGTCTCGGCGATGTCGCGTCCGTTCATCTCGGCCCCCAGCTCAGGCAAGGCGTGGCTGAGCTCGACGGCGAAGGAGAGGTTGCCGGAGGGATTGTCATCGCCAGAAGCGGAACAAACGCCCTCAAGATCATCGAAGCGGTCAAGAAAAAACTCCGGGAGCTCAAGCCTATGCTACCGCCCGGGGTGGAGATCGTAACAACTTATGACCGTTCCCGACTGATCCTGAAAAGCATCAGAACCCTTCTGGAAAAACTCCTGGAAGAATCCATCGCGGTCTCGTTGGTCTGTCTTGTCTTCCTTTCCAGCCTCCGCTCTTCGCTCGTGGCAATACTCTCTCTTCCTGTCGGAATTTTTGCAGCGTTTGTCCTGATGGCACGCCAGGGGCTCACTGCCAATATCATGTCTCTTGGAGGAATCGCGGTCTCCATCGGGGTTATGGTCGATGCGGCGATCGTGATGATCGAGAACATGCACAAACACCAGGAACGTTCCGACGGGTCGGAGACTTCCTGGGAGATTGCCCTTAGCTCCGCCGGGGAGGTTGGTCCCTCTCTCTTCTTTTCGCTTCTGGTGATTACGGTATCATTTCTTCCCATCTTCGCGCTTCAGGAGCAAGAAGGAAGGCTCTTTAAACCATTGGCCTTTACCAAGACCTATTCGATCGCCATCTCCGCCGGCCTTTCGATCACACTGGTTCCAGTTCTCATGGGATTTCTCATTCGGGGTAAGATGAAGCCGGAGGAAGACAACATCCTGAACCGGTTCCTTGTCCTTCTTTACAGACCCGTGATCGGATGGGTGCTTCGGCACCGGAGACTCACTCTCATGTTTTCCGGAATATGCCTTGCCACAGCGGTGATCCCTCTTTCTCATCTGGGAACGGAATTCATGCCCCCTCTCTATGAAGGGGACCTTTTGTACATGCCCACCATGACTCCCGGAGTCTCAGTGGGAGAATCGGCACATCTTCTCCAGATCACCGACCGGCTCGTCAAAACCGTTCCCGAGGTTGAACGCGTGTTCGGACAGGCAGGACGCGCCGAGACGGCAACAGATTCGGCACATCTCACGATGTTCGATACGGTGGTGATGCTCAAACCCCGAGATCAGTGGCCCCACGGAATGACCCTTTCCAAACTGAAGGAGAGGTTGAATGAGGCCGTCTTGCTGCCGGGAATTTCAAATATCTGGACCATGCCGATCATCAACCGGGTCAATATGCTCTCAACCGGAATCAAGTCGCCACTGGGTCTTAAGGTAACAGGTGCATCACTCGACACGATCAACCGAATTGACAGTCAGATCCAGGAGGTCCTGAAAAAACTCCCTGAAACCTCCTCTGTCTATGCTGACCGCCTCACGGGAGGCCGGTACATTGTCGTGAACATCCACCGCGAAAAAGCCGCCCGTTATGGTCTCAACATCGAAGATGTCAACCGACTGGTGGAAACCGCCATCGGCGGAGAACGCCTGACAACCGTCATTCATGGTCGGCAACGATTCCCGGTCAACCTCCGTTACCCCAGCGAGGATCGGGGATCCCTGGACGCCATTGGCTCTTCACTTCTTTCCACACCGGACGGAGAGGAAGTTCCGCTCTCCCGCCTGGCGTCTCTCAGCATTGAAGACGGTCCGACGATGATCAAGACGGAAAATGCCCGACTCACTGGGTGGATTTACATCGAACCCAAGGGAGGAGATATGGCCGGCTATGTCGCCCTGGCCCGAAAGGCCATCGCCCGTTCCGTTATTCTTCCGACCGGAACGACCCTCTCCTGGTCAGGACAGTACACCTCCATCAAAAGGGCAAAAAAACGGCTGGAACTGGTCCTGCCACTCGCTCTTTTACTCATTGTCGCCCTTCTGTTTATCCACTTCAGGAGTGCTTCCAAGACAGGGATGGTCCTCCTGTCACTTCCGTTTGCGGTGCTCGGAAGCCTTTGGTTTCTTTACGGACTTCACTACCGACTCTCCGTGGCCGTCGTCACGGGAATGATCGCTTTAGCCGGAGTAGCCGCCGAGTTTGGAATCGTGATGATCCTTTATCTCGATCGCTCGGTTGATCGACGCATGGCAGATGGAAGGCTAAGAACAGCGGAGGATCTCGATGAAGCGATTCTCGAAGGAACGCTGTACCGGCTGCGTCCCATCGCCATGACGGGAACGGTCATCCTGGCGGGACTTCTTCCGATCATGTGGAGCCATGAGACAGGATCGGATGTCATGAAACGGATCGCTGCGCCGATGGTTGGCGGTATGGTGACTGCCATGATCCTGAGCCTTTTGGTCATACCCGTACTGTTTTGCTTCTGGAAAGAGGCCGATCTCCGCCGGAGCTTTTTTAACGGTGGATCGGGGCTCGATCCCTCACAGACGAAGGAGATATCTCCTTCGTCACCATTCAAACCTTAATGGAAAGGAAACCCAAGATGAAGTCTTTTAAAAACCGATTGAGAACAATGGCAGGTGGTCTGATCATTCTGACAGGAATACTTCTTTCCACCACCGTCGCCATGGCTGACGACATGGGGGGAGGGATGGGAGATATGAACGGAATGCACAACATGTCCTCCGGGGCAGATAGCGCGCAGGCATCCGTCGGACATGGAAAAGGGATCATAAAGTCGCTGGATCCGAAAGCCGGGACGGTTACGATCACCCACGGCCCGATCAAGGAGTTCGGCTGGAGCGGAATGACCATGGCCTTCAGTGTAAAGCAAAGGTCTTTACTCTCCTCCCTGAAAAAGGGTGAGCATGTCCGCTTTGATGTCATTCAGGACAATGGCGCTGCTGTCATTACAAAAATCTCAAAGCTGCCGTGATTTGAAAAAGGATGTCTGCACTGACACTTGTGACGATTCCGATGGAAAAGACTGAGCTCAGGGCAGAAAACCTGACGGAAATTCTCCATGGCTCATGGAGCATGGGAAATTGAACGGGGTCCATCGACCGGATTTTCCCGATCGGAGACCCCAATAACAAGGACTAATAATCGGAGGTGCATCATGTTGAAAAAAGGGATTTTCATTTCATCGGCGATCTTTTTCCTGGGCTTTCCCGTAGGGGCCTGGGCAGTCAATCCTGCGGATGTCTTCCTGAACCAGAAGATGGATAAATCCGAGGCGAAATTGAGGCTGGCTGAAAAGGCGAGCGGGATGGAGCGACAGAACGCTCTTGCGGCACAAATAAAAATGATCAAGATCAACAATAAAATCATGCGGAAAGAAATGAACGAGCTGATGAAAGAAAGCATGAAAATGGGACGGATGACGACGATCGCGGATATCGTCAGATCTGATCGCAGGATGGACCAGTACAACCTTGTCATGAACAAAATGATGGACCAGATGATCAGGGATGAATCGCTTCTATTGGAGATCATTCAAAAAAAGTGAACAAGTCGGGCTTGTTCGCTCTCCCATAGATTTTTTGGTGGAGCCTCCTCTGTACATGGGAAATCCAGGCTCTCCTGTGACAGGGAACTCTCCCGGAACATCCGATTCCGGGAGAGGGGCTTCCATTAAAAAGAGCGGACGATTCGGAGTAGCCGCTGATGGAATGGGAGGAACGCATGGATGAAAAATCGTTGACAAGTCTTGAAAGTGGTGTTTCTCGAAGAGATTTTTTGCGATACATACCGGTTTTTGCATTATTATTGGGATCCGGATGGATCTTGCTTGAAAGAAATCCTGCTTTTGCAGAAACAAAAAAAATCAGCAAAAAGATCGCCCGCTATCAGTCTCATCCTGACAAAGGAAAAATGTGTATGAATTGCACACATTTTCTTCCTGCCAATCCGCAAATGAAACAGATGATGGGAAACATGCCCGGGATGGGCGGGATGATGCAGGGAATGCCAATGGAAAGAATGAATGGCAAAATGATGGAAAAAATGGGACTCTGCGAAGTCGTTGAAGGCCCAGTGAGTCCGATGGGATATTGCCAATTTTATTCCCCGATTCACCAGTCCTAAGGTTCAGGTGTTCTGAAAAAACGGGCACTGAAGAGCTTCTTGCAAAAATAAAGGCTCTTCCCCCTTTGATGTTGCGAGAGGCAGAAAATGGCGTCATTTTCTTCGTTGACACCCCTTGTTCTGTTCCATCCTTAATATCGCGCTGAAATTGGCTCTGACTGTCAATCAGGGAGGAATCAAGCGCATAGGAAAATATCATCCATGAGCACCGTTTTTTGAGGTTGGAATGAACCCAAAAACGGAGCATAATGGTAGGATATGCACGTTCTGGAAGGAGGTTTTGATGAAAACGGCCAGTCTCAAAGAATGGACCTACGAGGAATTCATGTCGCTCCCGGAAGGGGGTTCCTTTCGCACCGAGATGATCGATGGAGAGCTTTGCATGACCCCGTCCCCCAGTCCCCGGCATCAAAGAATTTCTTTGAGGATGTCTATCATTATTGGAACATATCTTGATCGGTCGCCAATCGGAGAAGTCTTCGCCGCCCCCTGCGACGTGGTCTTTTCCAAAGACCCACTTCAGGTGGTCGAGCCGGACTTGGTCTTTGTCTCGAAGGAGCATTTGTCCATCATTACTGAAAAGAACATCCAGGGCGTTCCGGACCTGACAGTCGAGATCCTGTCCCCGTCAACGGAAACGGCCGACCGCCGGGTGAAACATTCCCTCACCCAGCGGTTTGGGGTTTCTGAATACTGGATCGTGGATCCGGAAACGGAAACAGGTCAGGTCTTCCGTCTTGCCTGTGGGCATTATCCGGCTCCACTCGAACACAGCAAGAGGGATCTTCTCGAGTCTCCCCTTTTCCCCGGTTTATCGATTCCCCTCGCCGAGGTTTTCCAATAACTGAGGAAGGATTTTCGTGTGACCGTTTTCCTGATCAACTCTGGTGCCATCTTGCTGTCGTGAACAGAGACCATCTTCTGCAACCGACAGATGCATCTTGTACCATTTCCAGTCATGGAGCTTTCCCCAAGTCTTTTTCATGCCCCAGTCGCACCGTTGGTGAAGCTCTCGTTCCACCGGCCCGAGAGGGACTTGGTCTCTCCGGAACCGCGGGGTCCCCAGAATACCCTCTTCGGCCTCCCGAACGCCATAAGAAACGGACAGAGCTTCTCGATGTCCTCCCCTTGGCTTTTCCTGGAAATCTCTCCCTCTCTGCCCTGCATCCCTGATCCCCAGGACTTGTCCACATTTAACTTGAACAATTAAAAAGATAAAATGGAGTACTGTCCATTATGAACTGTTCATCTTATTTCAGGACATATCCTAACGCCGGATCAGTTCTACCACAGCGCTATGGAACAGGTAGTCCGTGCCCCAATCGAGCAGGGTGAGAGCCCGGTTGCGCGTGCCGACAATCGAGTAGAGGTGCACGAATAACCAGAGCATCCAGGCACCTCGACCATGCCACTTTACGTTCCATCGAGGGATCTGGCAGACGGCGTCATATCGGCCCAGAACCACCATGCTTCCTGGATCCCGGTAACGGAAAGGAGTGGGAGCCCGGGCAAGGTTCCATGTGGAGAGAACAACCTGCGCCGCATGGCGTGCGCTCTGAATGGCAAAGGGTGCCACTTGCGGCCAATCTTCCATTCCTCCGCTAGCGGCAAGATCTCCCAGAACAAAGACATCGGGGTACCCTGACAGTTGCATGTGATCGTTGACGGGAATCCGGCCTCCATGGACCTTCTCGCCTGGCAGCGTGACAACGAGCGGGTGTGGCATAACACCTGCTGCCCATACCAGTGTTCGAGAGAAGATAGATCCACCTCTGTTGCATTGAACCGTCAGTCCATCAAAATCTTCTACATGGGTCTCGAGCCGGATTTGTGCTCCCAGAGCGTTCAGTCGAATCTTTGTGTATGCTCGAAGGGAAGGATCAAATCCTGGCAGGAGAACTGATTCTCCCTGAAGGATGTGCACCGATACCTCTGTGGGATCGAGTTCAGGGTAGTCGCGGGGTAAGAGTATACGAAAAAGCTCCAATAGTGCACAGCAGAACTCGACGCCTGTCGTTCCTCCACCGGCAATAACAAAGCTAAGCCAGGACTGGCGTTCTCCTAGATCCTCGCATCGAGAAGCCCGCTCCAGGGCTAGGAGGATCTGCGATCGTAATGCCTCTGCTTCCGGCAAACCTTTCAGATGATAGGCATGATGGGCAATACCCGTCTTTCCATGGAAATTGGTGGAGCTTCCCAGTGCAATCATCAATTTGTCATAAGAGAGATCGGTTCCGTCCTCCATGTGGACAATCCGGCGGTCCAGATTCAATCCGCTTACTGTGCTCAGAATAAACCGCAGATTCCTCTTTTTTAGGATCCGACGAATCGGAGTCGCGACCGCTTCAGCATCAAGATCCCCTGAAGCCACTTGGTAAAGGAGAGGCTGGAACAAGTGGTAGTTTTTGGAATCGACGACAGAGACAGTTACGTCCTTGTCAGCTAAAGCCTTTGCTGCCGCCAGTCCGGCGAACCCGCTACCCAGGATTACGATGTGCCGATTCATCTTTTTATGCTCCCGTGGCTTATGTTTTGGCGCCGGACATAGTATTGAGGTTGGTCGGATACTGCATGCACAACAACACCACTGTATGGGCAACAACCGCCTGATCTTCGGTCTTTTTAGTAAGAGGGGACTCAAAAGTTTTTATCGCTATCACCTGATGATCAAAGGAGCGATACGCTGTTTGTCGTTGGCCCAGCGCTCTCGCAGGCATGGAAAAAAACGACGCAGTCGGGCGGGTGAAGCACCCGGACCAAGGTCATAGGCCAAGCACCCTTTGTCAAAGGATACAACAAAACATTCTTGACCAGAGCCCCCTCGACTTTGCCGGACTAATCAGCCCGCCCCAAAACAGGTGATAGAGAATGCTCGGACCTTTGATCAAGGATGAGTTGTCCAGCACCATATACAGAAAATCTTTGACCTTTTTCTTGTTGGGGCGAGATTATCCTGGAGGTTTTTATAATTTTTTAACCATAGGATTGACAAGAAGCTGACTTGAGGAGACTCCACTTGCCTTTTTCCAGGCCGAACCGATTTCAAGGGACAAACTTGTCCATGCCAGGATTCCGACAATCGGACCCCATATTGCTGTCTCCGTAGAGAAACTTTTCTGAAACAGTAAAGTCAGGGTACTCAGTCCGATTCCTGCCTGGTAAAGAAAAAATGTGAGTAATGAACGCCTCATATCAAGCAGCGCAAGCGGAGGAGTGAGATCGCCTGGGCCTTGCCGGAGAAGAGAGAGAAGTCTTGGACCCAGATGGTATAGATGGGCGAGAAGGAACTGGCCCAGCCAACCCATGAGAAAAATGAAAAGGAGCCCCATTTTCGAAAACGGCAACTTTAACAGAACAAAAAGTGCCAGAATACTTACTCCCGTCACACTATAAAAAACGGACGATATCAGATATCGTCGCGGAACCGGATTGACAGAATGCGAGCGAAAGATGAAGGGAATCAGCGATCCGTTGTACAGAAGGAAAGCAAGGATACTTATTCCAAAAGCTGAAATCCAGACAAAGCGACTCTGTGCGAGAAGCCCGATGACACCGAGAAGGATTCCCATCGCCATGGTGCCCCATGCGGCACACGCCCTACGAAATGGAACAGTGAATCCCAGTGTCGGTCCGGAAGTTCGGGAGAACACAGCCGTCACAATAAGAGAGAGCCACCCGCCGATCATCAATGTTGCATGAACAATCGGGAGGAATGCAAAAGAGAGAGGAAGAGGAGGAAAGAGAAAGTGGTAGAGCATGAACGCTCCCAGAGAAATTCCAAAAAGGAAAAAAAGAAGCGATCCCCAAATCATGAGTCCCAAGAGCCAAGGTTCCATTTTCCAACTTTTGGATCTCTTGAATAGTTCGTATGACACTCGAAGAACATAGAAGAAGATCGAGATAAATATCAAAAGACCACCGAGCAGAGAGAGGCGAAAATTCGCCAAGCCGAATCCAGAGACAACCAGTGAGGCTCCGATGACCACCACTCCAATCTGCCACCGGTCAGAGAGCTTCTCTCCCACAGACACGTGGCAGGCTGCCGGGAGTACATGAACGAGCACAGAAAGGACAGCAAGAGATAAAAACCCCAGTCCGAAGGCATGAATCACCGCAAACGATAGGCCAGATCCCCAAGAATCACCAATGGCCGCCATAGCAAGCAACAGAATCCATCCCGCTCCCTGAAAAAGGTGCATGAACAGAAAACCGGCCGGCGATATGAAGCCGATCTTCTCCCCCGAGATCATGGTCAACATCTGTTTAAACAACCTCTGCCCCTCCCATCTTGCGTCTGCAGAAAAGATCTATCGGGTGCATTTCCTTGTGAATACATTTCTCCAAAGCGTGAAGCCAGTTCACTGGTTTCAGCATAACCCCTGCCCATTGCCTGATGCTACGAGCATTCTTATGCAAATACATTCCTTATCACTTACGTGAACAAGCCTCACTGCTGCTATCGTGAAGTCAATAAGCTCAATGGTTGTAACTACTCACGTCCCCCGAGGCGGAGGAATAGCGCAAGGGGTGGCAGATCCCTGATCAGAGGGGGAAGAAGATGAACTGATGGGGTGAAGAAAGGATCAGGGAGGCAGGAGATCGGGAAGAGATCCTGTGGTCATGAGTGTCAGAAGCGACTCGAAAATGGGTTTGTCGTTTTTCTTGAGCGTTCCGATAATGCTTCGGATGCCGAGAAAGAGGCTGGCAAATTCCTCGGTTCGAAAGTCTCCCGCAATTTTCTGACGGAGTTTGGGCATCCGGATTCCCCGCTCGTCTTCATTGTTGGTGAAGGGGACCTTGGGGTCGGACACGAAGAGGAAAACAGAAGAGCGGTATTCATGGAGCCTTCGAAGAAGGGCTTGGGAGATTGTTCTTTTTTTCTTCCCGTAAGAACACCGGGATGTTGCTCGATCCCCTTGTCCACGAGACTCCGGAAGTGCTCCCGGATAGCCTCGCCCTCACCGTCATTGATCCTGTCCAGAGCGCCCGACACTTTTCGCTTCTGGAGAGACAGCAGGAAGTCCCGGACTGGGAAAGCCCATGTTTCTTCGGGGAAGCTTTCGATGATGCCATTGAGTTCTCTTGAGTATATGGGCATTGCAGAAGCCGTGAGGACCGGAGTCATCGAGGTAGGACGAGAAGAAGTCGGTGATGAGGGTTCCGGAAAACTTCGGAAGGATGCCGATCTCGGATGTGGAAGCTGTCCCGCGCTTTTCGTGAAGCCCCAGAAACTCCGCCTTCGAGTTGGTGGCAATGTAAATCCACTGAAGTTTCCCCTTGACTCTCAAGCCGGACTCGTCGGCATGCAGGAGGCCGGAGGCTCTGAGAGAGGCTTTGATCGTTTCCAGGAGAGGGGCGGCTTTCTTTGAGAACCTTTTGACCGCAGATAGGATGGTCGACTCACTGACGGGCGCCCGGAGGACAACGAGATGGGTCAGGAATCGGGGCCAGTCCCCGACTGGAGCAACGACTTCGGGAGGGGGGAATCCCCTTCGCGGTCTTTCGGCATCGGGGGCAGGCTTTCCGATGAATCTGGTGTTCGGTCACCTCAAGCTTTGGCTTGGGAAGCTCGAAGAGCTGTCGGCGTTCGATCTCTTCCAAAATGCTCGAAAGATCTTCCCCGCATTCGGGGCAACAGTCGACGCGATGCGAGACGATGATGTCTGGAGAGTCGACGGGAGAAAGACGATGTCCGGTGTGTCCCTTCTGGCCTCCGGTCTTTCTCCCGCTCTTCGTCCGGAGACTTCTTGTCAGAGGTTTTTTGTACCCGTCGGACGACGGGGGCTTTGAGCTGTTTTGGCTATCCAGCCCCAGACGGACTTTGATTTCCCGAATTTTTTCCCTGAGCGACAGGATCAAAACTTCCTGTTCGAAAATGCGTGCCACAAGGCCGAAGATCAGATCGGCCACTCTTTCCGGATCGGAGTGGATCAGGGAAAGAAGGACCTTTTTGTCTGAGGGAATCTCGCTCATCGTTTCCTCTTTCACTGGAGTGGTTGGGAACTTTACGATGAAAGCGAGACGATCAGAAAGGGATGAGGATGTCCAGAGCTTCGTGAAATTCGGGAAAATAAAAATCTATTGCACTGGGGTGGTGAATCGTTACAAAAAGCTTTGCCCCATGCATTCGGTGGTGCTCCTTTGCTCAGAAACATGAACGAGCTACCCGTTCGATCACAGGTTTTGAATCAGAGCATGCGCAGAAAGATAGGATTGTAGATATACGTTCTAAATATAGAAATCCATTCCCGGAATCTGAAGATTTTTAGGCGGGACTCATAGTCTCAGAACAGCCTCCTGCACCCATCCGAAGGGAATCCGCTCCTGTTCGAGACGCACTCCAGGTCCTTCTGAATGGCTTTTCAGGAGTTCAAACATGGACTCTTCCGAAAGGGTAAGACGTGTCAAGGTTCCCGAAAAAGGATCCGGCTCGTGGCCCCACAACGAACGGTAGACAAAAAGCGTCTCCCGGTCCATCAGAAAGGATCGGACATGCGGAAAGTAGGAACGCAACCGGTCGAGGATCGCAAAACCGTGCGTATCGATATCCCCCCAATAGAAAAGATCGATATCCGATAGCCATCTAATTTCGGCCAAACGATCCACTCCGTATCCAAGCCCAAAGATGACCATCCCCTTGGGAACATCCGGGAATGCCAGACCGTTGATCTCGTTTTCCGTAATGAAGACCCGGCTGACCGCAAGATGAGTCCGTCCGAGCTCCTCCGGGCGAACCGCCATATCGGAAAATTGGCCCATAAAGGAATCCCTGGAAAGAAGTCGAATGCGCAAAAGGCTGGGCTTTTCCAGAAGTCCATATCGCCGTTCGAATCCCCGGGCTCCGGAGGCGGACTGGTCGATCCAGTCGGCTGGCAGTATCCGGTCTAAAAGCTCCGAGAGAATCTTACGCCGGGACTCGATGAACTTCGAATCGACACCCGGGATGTCGAGCTGCCGCAGATAAAGCCCGGGCCTTGGATTTCTGGAAAACCATCCGAGAACGGCCAGAATCCGGTCCCATTCCCTTGCATGATCGAGAATTTCCATCGGAGAATCATGAAACCATCCTGAAAGAGCCGGAAAAAGGGCCAGCGTTTGCTCGAGCAACCCCTGCCACAGAATCGACTCCTTCGACTTTCCTATCAGGCGCAGAGCGTCGTCTTCGCTCGGAACATCGACGGAAAGAGGAAGACTATTACGCCCAAGAACACGATGGTTCACGGTCGCCCAGACAATCTGGTACCCGAACCCCCGACCTGTCCGACTCCCTTCTTCCAGGGAACGAACCCACTCCCGGACCTCTCCGAATCGTTCCAGAAGATCTTTTGACCCGGGCCTCCGGAGAGGAAGCGTTAACGGAAACGGGCTCTCCTGGCTGATCCGGGAAGAGAGGATATCTCCCCGATCCCAGAGTCGCATGAGCTTTTCGCGAATCTCCCCGGGGGTCGACCAGATCTTTCCATCGTCCTTGTTTTTCACCGATCGGTCCTCAAGAGATTCTATCCGTATCTCCCATCCCCCAAAGGAGGCTCCCCTCCGAAGATCTCCCTTTCGGACTCCCGAGCCTCCTTCTCTGATCGGTACTCCTCGATCGTGAGATTCCTGATCCGGGAGATGCGCCCCTCCTCGTTGTGGACAAAAGCCACCGAGGAAACAAAAGGTTCGATGATGTGGATCTTCTGAAGGGGCGTAACGATCAGGAGCTGAAGATTCAGACGCTTGAAAAGTGTGAGTCCGTATCGGGCCGATTCGTCGGAGCCGCGTCCGAACGCCTCGTCGATCACCACAAAACGGAAGCTCCGGGTCTTTGGGGAACCCCATTCTAGACCAAACTGGTAGGCGAGGCTGGCCGCCAGAACGGTATAGGCCAGCTTCTCCTTCTGACCTCCCGATTTTCCGCCCGAATCAGTATAGTGCTCATATTCGGTATTGTCCTCCCGCCACCTTTCCGAAGCAGAGAAAGCAAACCAGTTCCGAACATCAGTGACCTTCTCCGTCCATCGGCGATCCAGTTCCGACAACCCCTCCCGCCCCCGGAACCGTTCGATAATGCGACGCACCTGAAGAAACTTCGCCTCCGAATAGGACTCCGACGTCGACCCTGTCATCGAGTCTTCGGTACAGGCACGAAGATCCTGCTGGAAGTCCCTGATCTCCGGGTCGTTCGAGGATTTGGCCTCGAGAACGATATAGCGTCCAAATGTATAGTCGATACCCGAAAGGGATGCGTTGATCCTCGATACCCTTTCCCGGATACTCTGGCTTTCCCGGTTGAGGTGGGACAGGAATCCCGCCACCTCCCGAATCGTATTCTCATTTAAAAGTTCCTTGAAACGGACTTCGAAACGGGGAAGATCGTCAGACTCCAGAGAGCGAAGCATCGACCGATAGGCGTCAGCCGCCTCTATCCGGGCATCCACCTCCTGTGTCTCAACCGGAAACAGGGCTTTATAATCATGCATGGCTTTCAGAATGGCATCTCTCAACTGCTGATTTTTCTGGGACAACGACCGGATTCGCTCGCCAAGTTTCTGGCGCATCCCTTTTTCACGGGAGGCGAGACAGGAAAGGGTGAAGAGCCCGTCTCTTCCAAAGAGCTCTTTCTTTCGTAAATCCTCTGAAAGATCGGAGCGGAACTGGCCCATCAGTCGGGGAAAGAGCGTTTCTGAAAAGTTGGACGGCACTTCCCGAAGGATCCCGGAGAGCTCACCCACCCGCTCAATAGCCCTGTCCCTGCGCCCTTCCTCAGCCCCGCGACGGGAAACCAGGCGAACCAGCCCTGCCTCCGTTTCCTTCATCTCGACCTCAAGTGCGCCAAGGCGGCCTTCGAGGGTTCTCAGGATATCGGATCCCTTTTCAAGAAGATCTCGCTCCTCCTCCATTCGAACGATAAGAACCGCAGAGGACTTCCAGTCCATCTCCTGGAAATCCCGATACTCTCCGATGCTTCCCAGTAACCCCAGACGATCCATGACTGTCCTGCGCTCGGCTGAAAGGGAGGCAATCTCCTTCCCTGCCCCGTCAATACGAACCTTCAGGTCTCTTGCCTCTTTCTCAAGAGCCTGGATCTTTTCCTTATTGGACCATCCCAGAACATATCGCGTCCTGTCGCCAATCTGGTAACGGTCGTCCTTTTCGTGTTTTCCTGAAGCCGACTTGATCTGACCAGCCATGGTCAGCGCGGCACGCTCCCGTCGAAAATCGTCGAGATTGGTACAACAGACATAATTGAATCGGCGGGCAATTTCAGAATGGAGCCATTCGAAAAACTCCGATCCGGACCGCACATCAAGCTTTTCCGGAAGAGAGTCAGAACGAATGGCCAAACTCTCCCCGCTGACATCTCTTACGTCCCCTGGCATCCCTTGACGAACACGGTAATAGACAAGCCTCCCGGCCAGGGATGTTCGGTCGACCCATTGGGCCACCGCCAGATAGAGCCGGTCCGGGACCAGAACTGACAGGGCAAAGCTGTGAAGGACCCTTTCTATCGCCCCTTCCCACTCCCGCTGGCTTTCCCTGACTCCGATCAGCTCCCCGGCAAAAGGAAGGGAGTCCGAGTCAATCTTGAGCGCGGAGCAAAGATTCTGGCGGATAGAAAGCTGCCCGGCAGGAATGCTTGAAAGACGTGAGCGTAGGGACAAGATTTCTGAAGAAATCCCCTCATAACTCATCGTAAGCGTCTTCTTTATGACCGAGATTTCAGTTTCGCGGTTGGCGATAGTCGACAGACGATTTTCTTCCTCCTCCCGGATTCGAAGGAGCGCATTCAAATTTGTCGCGAAGATTTCAGGGCCCGAAGCCCGTGGAAGAGAGAGGGAGGTGGCAAGCTTGTCGTATCGCTCAGATCTTGCAAGACGCTCCGCCTTCAGGATTTCCTTTTCCCGAATCTCAAGCCGAAGCTTTTCAAGACGCTCCCCACCATTTTCCGAGATGGACTGCTTGAGAGAATCGCGCTGGAGCACTTCCTGCAAACGCTTCTCTTCCGAGGCGCGAATCGAGCCGGAGAGAACGCTCAGGGACTCTGAAAGCCCCGCCGACTCCTCTTCAAGAAGGGTCACCTCAATGGAGGCGATCCATGGCCCAACCGCCTGTTCCAGTTCCAAAAGCTCTGCAATCTCCCCAACCGCCTTCTCGTAGACAGAACAGTTCTCCGAAAGAGGAACAAGCCGCTCTATCTGTTTCTTTGCGCGGATCACCGCTTCGTGAGCCCGGGTCAAA
This sequence comes from Nitrospiraceae bacterium, assembly GCA_028064945.1. Next base: position 18,382 of record JAPTWQ010000046.1, read on the forward strand.
TCATCGAAATGCGCAATCAGCGCCTCAATTCTCGAAAGCCCAGCCCCGCGCTCCAGCATGTGGTCCCGAACAAAGTCGGTCAGATTTCCCACCGACTTCATTGAAACAGTCTGATTAAAAAGATCGAGAGCCTGCTCGTTGTCGATCCCGAACCTCCGCCTGAAGCTTGAACTATAAGGAGGGAAGGTCTCGAACATCTCTATTTTGCCGGAGTTTTTAAAGCGTTTTCTGAGGTCGGCAATTTCGGATCCGAATCCTGAAAAATGGACAGAAATCGAGAGATCCTGATCCGCCACCACATAAAAACGGGCAGGGGGCCCCTGAGCTTCTCTCATCCAGAAAACCTGGGCGAGTGTCACACTCTGGTTCAGATCCTCATTTTTGAAAACACCCAGAATAACCGAAAATCCCCCCGACTCCCGAAGCGCAACCGGGCGGGCGGAAAGCCCGGCTTCAGAACGTTCGGACTTATAATGGCCCAGAACATAGGAGCGCATCGACCGTTCCCGGGCTTCAGCTCCTGCCGCCTTGTTGTAGGCAATTTTCTGGGGAGGAACCAGAAGTGTCGTCAGCGCGTCCACCAAGGTCGACTTTCCTGAACCGATATCGCCGGTGAGAAGGATGTTCTCCCCTGAGGGGAGAAGACTCCAGACCTTCTCATGAAAGGTTCCCCAGTTGTAGACTTCGAATCGATGGAGACGGAAGCCTGATCGTTCTCCCATAGGGAAGTCCGCAAAGGGAATCCTCACGAGACGCCTTCCGTCATTTCTCCATTTTCCGCATCCCCGGACGATCCGGACAGAGAAGCATATTCCGAGAGTCTTCGGTCAAAATCATCCAGCCACTGAGCATCGACAAAGGCTTTCAGAATTCGATTCACCTCGTAGCGCTCGGCCTCTTTCGATGCTCCCTTGAGCTTTCTGAGAAAACCCATTTCAACGATCCTGTTCACATGGACCAGAATGCGCTCCTTAAGACGAACATCATTTTTCGTCTCCGGAAGAAAGACCCTCATCTGGTCCACGATCTCATCCGCCGACAATATAAGCCGGGAGTCTCCGCTTTCGGCATCGAACTGGGCAAGCTTCGACCGAATAAGGACCAGGAGAAGGCTCACCTGGTAGCCCAACTGACGCTTCGGAATCAGGGCTGGAAGCGCCGAATCTGTCGAAACACCTAAAACGGGCTCCTTCTGCTTCAGATAGGCAAACCCCTCTGTTTCGTCGATCAAAAGGTCCAGCCCAAGTACAGCCACATAGTCCCGAACCCGGGAGGAAAGCTTCAGAAGAGACTGCCACAGAAGCGGCGTTCCCTCCCGAATGAGAACCCCCTTTAAGAGTGCTATCAAAACCCGGGAAAGGGCAGGAGAAGCCCCCAATCCCTCCTCACCCAAAGCGGGTGGGAAGGAATTGAGAGCAGAACTCCCGGTCCCCGACTCTTCCTTTTGATACTCTGCCATCATGCATGTTCCTCTTATTAATGGTGGAAGTTCCCTTAAACGGGAGTGTCCGTCTATTACCTGAAAAAGAGGATTTCCGGGAGGGTAGCCTTACGGACTATTCCTTCCGGATCGGTCCAGACAACCGGCCAGGAACGCTCCTCGTCGATTGTGGCCTTTGGATTTTCCGCAGCAAGACTCAAATAGACAACAATTTCCGACAACCCCTGTGTCAGGGGATAGTCCTCAAGAATACCGGAAAGGGAAACAGATCTGCGGGTTGCCAGGGCAGCCGAGATCCGTCTTTCAAGCTTTCCTTTGTCCACATAGATCTGTTCGAAAAGCAGGTCTGAGGGAATCGCCTCTTCTCCAGAAGCCAGAATCCGGTCGGGAAACTGTGGTCTGACGGTCGGCCGGTAAAGAGGGCGATCCATCGGGAGATGGATTTCGCAAGCAGGCTCCGAAAGAATCATAAAATCCTTTTCCGGAGGGTTCCCCCTCACAAAAATCGCTTTCTTCTCAACATTACGAATAATGTCCAGTATCCGCCTGTTTTCGAGCCATGCCTGGTCGTCCAGAAATCGTCTAAACTGCTCTGACAGTCTGGCAACAGTCCTCTGCGCCACATCCCCTGCCTCAAGCCAGTCGTAGTGAATGCGTAGAAGACGACGATCCGGCCGGAGCATTTTCACCGCCTCCAAAGAAAAGGCGGCCTCCAGCAGGGAGGAAAGCTCCTCTTGCCTGGAAGGGGACATAAGGAAGTCCCAGAAGGCACGGAAGCTCTTTCCCTGGTCTGAGTCGGAAATCGCATCGCGTTCGCCGAAGATCTCGTGAAGCAGTGCCCCTTTGCCTCCTTCCCATGTAGCAATCCGCTCTCTCACTTCCCGGTCGAGGTTGCGAAAGTTTTGCTCGACCTCCCTGAAGTCCGAAAGAAGCCCCCTGGCAATCCCGTCGACCTGAAGGAAGCGCTCCCGAAGAGCCGTTTCATCCATCAAAACAACATCCCCTCCCCTTATCCTGGCAATCTCGGCATCAAGTTGCGATTTTCTCCGCTCAAGCTCCCGGATACGTATTTCAGGATCGGTTTCGCTACCATCTGTCATCTGGCGAAGGAGTTCGAAGATGGTCAGAAGACGGGATTCCGTCCCGACGAACTGACGTTGCTCCAGACTCAGCAACCATTCGATGGCTTTTTCCGTTGCTGGCGTGAGATCAAGATGGGGCTCATCGCTCTCGAGAGGATAATATTTCCTGAGCCAACCGCGTTCGTCAGAGGCCCAGTCCTCGATATACTCCCGGGCTTCTTTGGGAAAAATCTCGTTTCCAACGATCTCCCTGAGGGAGTAGAGGGTATCATCCAGAAGGGAAACGATCTCAGCAAGTGACAGGGTCCGCACATTGGGAAGGATGTAAACCTGATGGAGAAAGCTTATGACAAGGGGGGCGTGATCAGCGGACAGAAGGCGCCATGCCGGGTGGTTGCGTCTAAGAGAGTCAAGTGCCGAGTAGTCGATTGGAAACGCTCCCTAATTGTTCCAAAGATCAGGTTTGATTTTATTTCTCGAAGAACTTGATCTGCTTCGGATCTATTTTAGGGGAGGGATTTTTTAAGAAATGGCAAACTATTGGTGGAGGGTACGAGAGTCGAACTCGTGGCCTTCAGGGTGCGATCCTGACGCTCTCCCAACTGAGCTAACCCCCCAAGAATCATTTCAGCAGAATAGCAGATGCCCCGACCTTGGGCAAGGGCATTTTTTTAGATTTCAGGCAAAATCAATCGTCTTGCACTCTTGACCATTATCGATGGTCATCCAGAAAAACCTTTCGTCCGACAATACGCATCGTCCCCCTGGACAAAAATGAAAGCGATTCAATATAGGCCTGATGCTCCAGAGGGCGCATCCTCTCCGAAAGAGTTGACTCGGTGTCACCTTCCAGAACAGGCTCCACCTTTTGAAGGATGATAGGGCCTGTATCCATTCCCTCATCAACAACATGGACGGTAACCCCCGTAAAGCGAACACCGTAGTCGATGGCCTGCCGGTGGGCCGCCATTCCGGGAAAACTCGGAAGAAGTGATGGATGGATGTTCAGAATCTTACCCGGGAAAGCCTCGATCAGAGATTTTCCGATAATCCGCATGTAACCGGCAAGAGCGACCGCATCGACACTTAAAGCAGAAAGCTCCTCCAAAATGGCTTTTTCGTGGCTCTCGCGTGAAGCAAAGTCCCTGGACGGAAAGAGCAATGACGGAATATTGAGCGACTTCGCCCGGTCCAGAACCTTGGCACCGGGCTTGTCGCAAATCACAACAACCGGGTCAACCATGGGAAGAGGCCCATCATCCCCTTTTTGGCAGGCCCTGATGATTGCTTCTGCATTTGTCCCCGAGCCAGAGGCAAAAATCGCAAGACGAAGTTTTCTGGCCGACGCAAAAAGATCGGCGCCCTTATCGCTAGAAGGATCTGTCATAAACCACTTCTCCGCCGCCTGGAATAATTTCACCCAGCAAATACCAGGACTCCCCCCGGTCGGAAAGAAATTTTTCAAACAGCTCCTTCTCTCCCGGAGGAACCATGATCACAAGGCCGATCCCCATATTGAAGACGCGAAACATCTCCCTTGACGTAACCGATCCCCTCTCCTGAAGATCGGAGAACAAAGCCGGTCTTGGCCAGGCTCTGGGGTTGATCCGCGCCGACATGTTCGCAGGAAGGATCCGGGGAACATTTTCCGTGATTCCGCCACCGGTGACATGAACGAGCCCCGTAATGGAAAATTCCCGGAGGAGGTCAAGCACCAGGGAAACATAAATCCTGGTCGGAGCCAGGAGAAGGTCTGCCCAGCTCTTGCTCGGCTCAAACGGAACAGGATCATGGGGCCGGATCCCTGCATCTTCGATCAGGATTTTTCGGACAAGGGAAAAACCATTGGAATGGATCCCGGTCGATGCGATTCCGTAAATGGCATGTCCGGGTTCAAGCTTTTTTCCATCAACGATTTTAGGTCGATCGGCTATTCCCACCGCAAATCCGGCAAGATCATAGCCTCCTTCTGGGTAGACCCCCGGCATTTCAGCCGTTTCCCCACCCAGAAGAGCGGCCCCGGCCTGACGGCAACCCTCGGCAATGCCTTCAAGGATCGCCTTGCCAGAAGTCAGGTCAAGCCTTCCAGACGCATAATAATCCAAAAAATAAAGGGGCTCCGCGCCCATGACAACAATATCGTTGACGCACATCGCAACCAGGTCGATCCCGATCGAGTCATGGCGGTTGGCCCATTCGGCCACCTTGAGCTTTGTTCCGACACCGTCTGTCCCCGACAGAAGGATAGGATCTTCGTACTGTTTCCAGTCGGGCCTGAAAAGCCCTGCAAACCCGCCGACACCGGAAACGACTCCACTGCGGTTTGTCGAAGCGGCCAAAGGCTTTATCGCATCAACCCATGCATTCCCCCGATCGATCGATACGCCGGCCTTCTCATAATGCTCTTCCCCGCCTTTTTCGCCCAAAACCCCTCCTCATATTGCAAAGAAAAGAACCGATAAGCTTTTTGAAGAAAAAACACCCATCAAAACACGCATTTTCCAGAACCCCGGAAGGGAGGAAAACACTCACAAAAACCTCTCCAAACAATAACCAAAGTCTCGACGAAGTTCAAACAGACTGACGACAAAAAACAGATCCAAGGGAAAATCCAAACACCCATGTCTCGCTGTCAAAAAGTGGGCAAAGACGAACCATAAATACATATTATTAAAACTTTATCATCGATGACAAGAAGTCGTCCTGGTGGTATGATGACGCACAGAATAAAGAAGATCAACCATTAGCCATCATTTTAGGTTCTGCAGACTTTTTTAGAATTCTTTCACCCAACAAGCGGCAATAAGGAGAGACGGAAATGATACCCCACCAGAAAGATCAGAAGTCCCTGCGACAAAAACCATCCATCCCAGCAATCGTTCTGGCCTGTGCGATTTTCCTCTCCTCCTCCGCCTGCGGCAACGGCAACATGTTTAACGGAGTTTCCGGAAATGGAACAGGAACACTTGCAGGTGCCGAGTCGGTTGCCTCAACGGATATCACAAACGGCAACTACTCCGCCGCCATTTCGGCCCTTCAGCCCTATTGCCCGCAAAACACCTGTCCCGACACAACGTCAACGATCATTCTTTCAGATGCCTACCTCGCCACCGGAACATCTTCAAATGTCACGACCGTTGCAGCGATCCAGAGTTCATCAAATACCCGGACCGGACTGAACCAGATTGCGGCAGCCAACCTTTCAGGAGAAGATTCAAACCAGATTCTGGCAACACTGATTGCCGATGCCACTAATAGCCCAAGCGCCAATCAGACCATCACTTCCATCTCTCAGGCGATTCCTTGCGCGACAAACAACACCTGTACCCAACCCGGAGTGGAAAATCTTCAGGTCGCGATCGAGCTTCTGGTCAATGAGGGACTCACCGAAACAAACTGCCAATCGGGTGTCTCCCCCACCTGCGATGCCGGACTGGCCTCCATGTACATGATCGATGTCTCCGCCTATATCATGACCGCCATTTCCTATCAGAGCGGACTCATCTACAACACGGCGCTTCCTACCCCGGCCTTTGAGCTGTGCACAGCCAATTCAACCCTTACGGGAACGGCAGGAACAACAAGTTGTACCACCACTCTTTCGGCCTCCACAATAAACAGCCACCTCGGGGGCAATACGGCAATTGTCGATGATATTTGCAACCTTCTCTACAATGGTGTCACAGCCTCCACCCAAGATCCATGCGGGACACAGCCCGGATCCGTTTCAGTCTCCTATACCACGATCGCCCCACCAGGTCTTGTCGAGGTTCTTCCGACGATCCTGAACTCCCTTGGGACCACCTCCGCGGGGCAAACGGTCACCAACTCCGCCTATGAGTTTTTAAACACACTCCTCACCTGTCAGACAAGTTGTACATCCAGCACCCAGACAACAGCACCTACAACGGCTCCAACCTCTTCAAACATTTTAGCAATCGTCTCAAACTATATGGCCCAGATTTAGGGAAGGACTCATTCACTTGAATCATTCGACCGACAAAGAATCATCAAGGTGATGTTTCGGGAAAAACAGAATCAAGGACAAACAACACAGGATGGAGCAATGGAAACCAACTTTCGCAAACAAAGTCCCCTGAACGTCTTACCACTTCTTGGAATCACCGGAGCACTCCTGTCGCTGGCCATCGGTGTCACTCCAGCAATTTCTGCTCCCAGCGGCCTTGCCGGAACAGCGCTGTTCGAACAAAATCCCTTTCTCTACCAGGGAACGATCCCCCTTGGAATGGGCGGAGCATTCACAGCCGTTGCCGATGATGAAAATGCGGTTTTCTACAATCCAGCCGGTCTCGACAACATCCAGACATCCTCATTCAAGCTGATCAACATCACCGCGGACATGACCTATCCCGACTTTTTAAACATGTACAACTCCTACAAAAGCGACACGAACCTGTCCGGAACGGCCCAGACCGCCGCATTCATCGATACATTCAATACCTATGCAGGACAATCCCTCTACGCCCGGGTGGGAGACTACTCAAACTACACGACCCATGATTTTTCCATCGGACTTCTCACCAACAACCAGGTCATGGCCAGCGCCAACCCTGTCGTCACAACAAACAACCTTGCCTCGATCGCGACCCTTTCAGACACGGGAGTTGTCGTTTCAGGCGCCTATGGCTTCATGGACCACCATCTCCAGATCGGCGGAACCCTCATGGGACTTGAGCAATATTTTCTCGACATCCCCGAACTTTCAGCCGCACAGGCCTCATCAAGCGGCAGCAGCATCCTGACAAAAAACATGACCAACGGATTTGGACTCGATGCCAACATCGGAGCGATCTACCACTTTGATCTCCCCCTGAATCCCACCATCGGAGCAACGATCCAGAACATTGGATCTGCGGATTTCGGAGCCGGTGGAAACATCCCCGAGATCATCAACGCTGGAGTCGGCCTCGACCCAGACATCGGGTTCGGACGTCTTCTCTTCGATATTGACTATGATGACGTGGGAAACTACCTCTACTACACAGGAGATTCGCTCTGGCTCCATACCCACATGGGTATTCAGTACCAGTTTCCGGCAATCCTCACTCTTTCCGCCGGAATGTATCAGGGGTACCCAACAGTCGGGGTTGGGGTCGACCTCTGGGCCGTCGAGGTCAATGCGACCTATTACACAGAAGAAGCCGGAGTCGTTCCTGGCCAGAATCCCGACCATATCATCTCTCTTCAGGTTGCCTTTGGCTGGATGTAACAGAGCGCTCCCAAATAATTTGTTGGCCCACCTGATCTTTTGGGGAACCAGGCAGAAATCCCCGGTTCCTCAAAGTCCTTTTTCCCCATCGGAAAGTCCAGGGACATGAACCAGTCCATCTCTATCGAACCGGCCACACAAAAGGATGTTCGAGCCCTTCTGGAGCTTCTTAAAATCCTCTTTGAAATTGAAGACGAGTTCGGATACGATCGAAAAAAACAGGAGGCAGGACTTCATCTCATCATTCAATCGGACAGTTCGGTGGTTCTTGTCTGTCGGGAAGAGAAAAGCAAACGCATTCTGGCAATGGCGACAGTTCAGCTTCTCATATCGACCGCGGAAGGAGGGCTCTCAGCCCAGGTGGAAGATGTTGTGGTCCATCCCGATTCAAGAAACCAAGGAATCGGATCCCGGCTTCTTGACCACTGCCGGGCCTGGAGCATCGCGCGCGGGGCGCTCAGAATGCAGCTCGCAGCTGATGACCGAAACATTAAAGCGGAAAAATTTTATATAAACAATGGATGGATCCGTTCCCGGATGAGACTGTTCCGAAAAACACTTTGACAAGATAAGAATTCATTGAAGATCCAGAAGGAACTAAAGGTCACGGGTCGTCCGCGCAAGACGGGCAAGGGCAGCCTGCGCCGCTTTTTGCTCAGCCTCTTTTTTCGACCTTCCGCTTCCCTCTCCGTAAGATCTGCCCCGTATCAAAACCTGGACATCAAATTCCTTCTGATGGTCGGGCCCCCGTTGGGCCACAATCTCATATTGGGGAAGGATCTCAAGCTCGCGCTGACAGTACTCCTGAAGGTCCGTCTTGTAGTCCAGAATGGAAGCGACCGATACGGTTGTCTCAACCGCCTTTTTGAAGTGGGTCAGGATGAATCTCCTTGCCGCCTCAAGTCCTCCATCAAGATAGATCGCCGCAATGACGGCCTCAAGAGCGTCGGCAAGAATCGAGCTTTTCTCTCGTCCCTGGGTCAGTTCCTCCCCTTTTCCGACACGCAAATAGGATCCGATGTCCAGGAGGCGGGAGATTTCCGCCAGGGATGGTTCTGAAACGATACGCCCCTTGAACTTCGAAAGAGTCCCTTCGGGATAGTCCGGATGAGCGGACATCAGATGTTCTGCAATAACAAGCCCCAGAACGGTATCCCCCAAAAATTCGAGCCGCTCATTATTGGACTGGCGTCCATGACGAGGGTCCGACATATAGGATTTGTGGGTGAGCGCGTCCTGCAGGAGGTCTATATTACGGAAGCGATAATTGAGTGCGGACTCAAGTTCATTGAGATTTCTCTGGGTTGAGTATCGGGGAGTCAAAGGCTTTACCCTTCCGGAGAGGTGACCTCCTATGAATCGACACTGCCAAAAACCAGAGCTGCATTTGTCCCGCCAAAACCGAAGGAGTTTTTCAATGCATAGCGAACCGGCATCTGCCTGGCTTCATTTGCAACATAATCCAGATCGCAATCCGGATCCTGGTTCATAATGTTGATCGTTGGAGGAACAACTTTCTCATTGATTGCCATCAGGCAAAAAATACTCTCGATCCCTCCGGCACCCCCCAGAAGGTGGCCAGTCATCGACTTTGTGGCACTGACCGCCATCTTCTTGCTGTGCTCCCCAAAAACCTTTTTGATGGCGAAGGTTTCAAGCTTGTCGGCAAAGGTCGAGGTCGCATGGGCATTAATATGCGTCACCTGATCCTTGGGTATGCCCGCCATGTTCAGTGCCATTTCCATGCACCGGACGGCTCCATTGGCATCATCCGGAGGAGCGGTAATATGGTAGGCATCGCCTGTAAGCCCATATCCAAGGATTTCTCCATAGATTCTGGCACCCCTCTTGCGCGCATGCTCATACTCCTCAAGAACCACGACACCCGCACCTTCCGAAAGAACAAAGCCGTCCCTGTCCCTGTCGAAAGGCCTTGATGCGGTGGAAGGATCATCATTTCTGGTGGAGAGCGCCTTGGAGGAGGCAAAGCCTGCAATCGTCAGATCGCATATGGCCGATTCGGTCCCGCCTGCCAGCATGACATCGGCATCGCCTCTCCGGATAATGTGCATCGCATCACCAATACAATGGGTACCTGTTGCACAGGCGCTGACCGCACAGGAGTTGGGGCCTGCAAGATTCAGGTGGATACCGATCTGGCCCGATGCCAGATTGATAATAACCATCGGGATAAAAAACGGAGAAACCTTTCTCGGACCACCTTCAAGAAGGGCCGAGTGGTAATGCTCGATCCCGGAAAGCCCTCCGATGCCGGAACCGACATAGACACCAATCCGGTCCCGATTCTGATCCGTCACCACAAGACCAGAATCATTGAAGGCCATCTTTGCCGCGGCAAGGGCATAAAGGATGAACAGGTCCATTTTTTTGACTTCTTTTCGATCAGTCCAGTCCGACGGCTCAAAACCCCGGACTTCACCCGCAAACGTCACAGGGAATCCGGTAGAGTCAAAGCGGGTAATCGGACCGATTCCCGAGCGACCGGCCAAAAGGTTTTGCCAGGTCTGGGAAACAGAGTTGCCAAGAGGAGACAGCATTCCCATCCCGGTGACAACGACCCGCCGGTGCCCGGAAGCTGACATCATACCCGCTCGCTGATATAGTCGACCGCACTCTGGACAGTGGCAATCTTCTCGGCATCCTCATCGGGGATTTCAATACCGAATTCTTCTTCGAGAGCCATGACAAGCTCAACGGTATCAAGGGAATCGGCACCAAGATCCTCAACAAAATGGGATTCCGGCTGAACTTCACTCATCTCGACACCAAGCTGCTCCGAGATAATTTTTTTTACGCGCTCATCAATAGCCATGCCTAAACACTCCTTCAGGGCGATTTTTCGCCAAAAATTCAAACTGTTTCCTCGGCCCTGCGACCCCAAAGGGGTGCCGGTAGGGCCGCATCCCGGCCATCAGACGAGAGCGATTCCGCCATTGACATGAATCGTCTGTCCTGTCACATAACCGGCTTCCGTGCTGGCGAGATAAACGACAGCGGAAGCCACCTCCGATGATAAACCGAATCTTCCGGCAGGGATCCGCGCAAGAGCCCCCTCGCGAACCTTCTCCGAAAGCTCCCGGGTCATGTCCGTCTCAGTAAAGCCCGGAGCAACGACATTCACGGTGATTCCCCGCGATGCAACTTCCAGCGCAACGCTTTTGGACATAGCCACAAGCCCCCCCTTCGAGGCGGCATAATTGGCCTGTCCAGGATTGCCGGTCGTGCCCACAACGGAAGAGATGGAGATGATTCTTCCATACCTCTCCTTCATCATGGGACGAAGCACATGCCTCATCAGACGGAATGGGCCGACAAGATTCGTCTCGATCACAGAAAGGAAATCCTCGTCCTTCATCCGGACCATAAGGCCATCTTTGACAATCCCGGCATTGTTCACAAGAATATCAATGCGACCTGAACGATTCAAGAGAGTCTCGACGCCCTGGTTGATCGAATCAGCATCGGACACATCAAGAGAAAGGATCTCTCCCCTTCCCGAAAGCCCCTCCATCATTTCCGAAAGCTCGGGGGTCCGGGAACGGACACCGAAGTAGACATAGGCTCCCGCACCATGGAGAGCCAGTGCAGTCGCAAGACCTATTCCGCGCGCTGCCCCCGTAACCAGGGCGACCTTTCCGGTCAGATCGAAGGGATGTGTCATAAGGCCCCCGGACGGTCGGAAGAGGTCCATTCGGCATCTTTCGCAATCTTCTTGCCGAGGCCGGTCAGGACAGATCCGGGACCGACCTCCAGAAACGATGTGGCGCCCAGCCGGATGGACTCCCGGATACAATCCTCCCAGAGAACGGGTTTCCGGATCTGTTCGACCAGCCGGTGCTTAAGCTCCTCCGGATCGGAAGAGGCTGTCGCAGTCTGGTTTGAAACAACCGGGCAGCGGGGAGCATTCCATTTCATCTGGTCCAGGACTTTCTCCATTTTGATTGCGGCACTCTCCATAAGCGGAGTATGGGATGGAACAGAGACGGACAGCGGAACGATTTTCCTTGCCCCTGCCTTTTTCAGCAAATCAAAAGAGTCTTCCACCAGAGAACGGGTCCCGGCAATGACGATCTGGCCGGGGCTGTTAAAATTGGCCGCTCCGATGAATCCGGCCGAGGGGGAAGTGTTTTTCCTGATCTCCTCAAGAACCCCGACAAGATCCATGCGGTCCACTCCGAGAACCGCCGCCATCAGGCCCTCCCCCTGGGGAACCGCTTCCTGCATAAAGCAACCACGCTTGTGGACCGCAACAACCGTTTCCTCGAAAGACAGCGCTCCGGCCTGGACAAGAGCCGAGTACTCCCCAAGGGAATGCCCAAGAACAAGGTCGGGAGGAGACTTCAATGTTTCAGAAACACGCCCTGCATAAAGTGTCGAGAGGAGGAGAAGGGCGGGTTGTGTCCACTGTGTCTGGTCAAGGAGGTTGTCTTTTCCCGAAAGCAGAGCGGCCATGTCGACATTCAGAAGATCTCCCGAGCGTCGGATCAGGTCAAGCTCAGAAGGACGGTCAAACGAAGCCGCCATATTGACATACTGTGACCCCTGTCCTGGAAAAATCCACGCTCTCACTTGCTTCCCTCCGGAGAAAAACGATCCAGTTCCCAGGTCAGAAGACCAGAGCCCCAGGTTACACCGGCACCGAATGCCGTTATCATGACCCGGTCCCCCCTCGAAATCCGTCCACTTCGCACCGCCTCATCCAGGGCGACAGGAATCGATGCCGCCGACGTGTTCCCGTAACGTTCGATATTCAGGCAGAAACGCTCTTCGGAAATGCCAAGGCGTTGAGCAACCGCACTGAGAATCCTTCCATTTGCCTGATGGGGAACGACCCAGTCGATATCGGTGGGGGTCAGATTCTCCATCGCCAGGACCTCCCTGATTGAGGACTCGATGGTACGAACCGCCATTTTGAAGGTCTCGGCCCCCTTCATCCTGATTTTTGTCAACTTCTGGTCAACAGCCTCGGTGGTAGCCGGCAAACGGGAGCCTCCAGCCGGAACATGGATCATCTCCCATCCTGCCCCATCGGCATGGAGGGCCATCTGGCCAATGCCACGGACACCGGGATCAGTCGATGCAGACAGGAGAAGTGCTCCTGCACCATCCCCAAAAAGCACGCAGGTCGTCCGGTCTTCCCAGTCAAGATAACGGGACATCACCTCCGCCCCCACGACAAGGATCTTTCTTGCCGCACCGCTTTTGATCATCGAATCGGCGACCTTGAGCGCATAGACAAATCCTGAACAGACCGCGTTCAGGTCAAACGCAAAAGCCCCTCTCGCGCCAAGATCGCGCTGCACCAGACAAGCGGTGGAGGGAAAAGGCATATCCGGAGTGGTTGTCGCGACAATGATCCCGTCCAGATCGGCACCGGTCAGGCCTGCCATTTCAAGAGCCTTTCTGCCCGCAAGAACTGCCAGGTCAGAGGTTGCCTGATCCGGGGCGGCAATTCTTCTCTCTCCGATCCCGGTCCGCTCCCTTATCCATGCATCGGAGGTTTCAACAACAGACTCAAGGTCAGCATTTGTCATAACCTTCTCCGGCGCATAGGACCCTGTTCCGGAAACAAGCGATACCAAATGGTCCATCACAAGCTTTCCTGTACTTTTGAAAGCCGGCCGACCAGATCTCCCGATACCACAGAGCTCGCAACCCGGAATGCGTTAAAGATGGCCAGATCCGAAGACTTGCCGTGACAGATAAAAAAAGCCCCGTTCACGCCAAGAAGCGGCGCTCCACCATATTCGGCATAATCAATTCTTTTCTTCATCCGTGAAAGGGCGGGGCGGATCAGAAGCCCTCCGACACGTGCACGGGGAGAAGAAAGGACAGCCTCTCGCACCATCGCCATCAGACTGTCGGCAAGCCCCTCCGCCGTCTTCAGGACCACATTTCCCACAAATCCGTCCGTCACAACGACATCGGCACCACCTTCGAACAAATCCCGACCCTCGATGTTTCCGGTAAAGGGAAAGCCCGTCGTTCTCATGAGTTCAGCCGTTTCCCTGACAAGCTCATTGCCCTTTCCATCCTCTTCCCCGTTTGACAAAAGGGCAACTCTCGGGACGTCGATATTCAGAGCCATCCGGGCGTACTCATGTCCCATTCTTGCAAACTGGAGAAGGTGATGAGGCTTGCAATCAACATTCGCGCCGGCATCAAGGAGAACAAAGGCTCCCTTGCGGTGAGGAAGAATCGTCGCAATGGCAGGACGATCGATACCCTTGATCCGGCCCAAAACAAAAAGGGCCGTTGCCATCGATGCCCCGGAGTGGCCCGCAGAGATGACTGCATCGACGGAGGCCTCCTTCAAAAGGGATGTCGCAACCCAGATGGAGGATTCCTTCCTCCTCCGGACATCGGTGGCTCCATCAGACATCAGGATCGTATCAGGGGCGTCGACAATGGTAAAGGGAATATCTTTCAATCCCAGATTGGCTATAGTCTTCTCAAGATCCGGACGATTGCCGACCAAAACCGGCAAAACCCCCAGGCTCCGGTAGGCCATTGCGGCTCCCGAAACAAGGGGCGGAGGGCCAAGATCCCCTCCCATCGCATCAATGGCAATCTTCATCAAGGAGATGATTTAGCCGTTCTTGACCCGGATAACAGCCCGGTTCTTGTAGGTCCCGCAGGCGAGACAGACATAGTGCGGACGTTTTGTCATGCCACAGGAAGGGCACAGGACATGAGCTCCGACTGTCAGTTTTTTATGTGTTCTTCTCTTGTCCCTGCGTGTTCTCGAGATTTTGGTTTTTGGATGTGCCATCGCTGAAAACTCCTTGTCATCAATACATTCATCAAACTTGCGAAAAGAAAAAAGGGAATCCTTTTTTCCGTCTGGCGGAAAACGTTACCGCCGGTAAAATCAACCAGAATTCTGGCAGATCGGTCCGTTATTCCAGGCAGCCTGAATGCCCATGTGCCTTTTTTAAGTAAAGGGCACACCCTATGCAGGGCAGAGACAGCTCCCGTCATTTTTGCTTTTCCGGCAGAGCTCGCAAAGTCCGAGACACCCTTCGTCACATAACGGATACTCGGGAAGGCTGACCAGAACCAGCTCCCGGATCCATGGAAGGAGATCGATCCACCCGTCATTTTCATATTGTTCGTTTTCCGGGTAGGTCGGACCGCCTTTCTTCCGATGGATAAAAAGGCTCCGTTCGACAAACTCCCCCGTCACGGGAAAGATTGCAAGGCAACGGACACATTCAACATTGACCCTGTAACGGATGGTCGCCCTGACATGGACATCCGTTCCCTGCCGAAAAAGACCCGCGGAACAAAAAACTTCGGAGTCTGAAAATTCCTCACCCCAGAGAGACGATGCGTGGATCTCGCCAGAAAGCGTCAGTTCCCCGCCTTTGCGCTCATCCGGGATCTGGTCAAGATGAGCCCGAAAAAGAGGAACATCGGATTCTATCGGCCGATCAGACATGTGTCAAGCCTTCTATTCTGAAGAGTTCAATATCGAGCGTCCGCTCCATTGGCCTCAATGGGAACCGACTCTATGCGCCAAGGCTTTCCAGTATCGCGGAAATTCTTTCGGGAACGGCCTTTACAGGAAGCACTTCCCTCGCACCTGTTTTTCGCACCTTGATCTCTACATTTCCGGATGCCAGGTTTTTCTCTCCGCAGATGACCTGGAGCGGAAAGCCCTTCAGGTCCGCATCCCCAAACTTGACCCCCGCACGAAGATCTCGATCATCAATATAAACCTCGTCAGGAAAACGAAACATGAGTGCCTCTACCAGATCCTTCACAAAAGGGCTTTCCGAAGCTGCCGGTCCCAGGGGAAGCACCGAAATCTGGAAAGGCGCCATTGAAACCGGCCAGATCATGCCCCGGTCATCATGAGACTGTTCTATCGCGCAGGCCATGAGGCGAGATACCCCGATTCCATAGCACCCCATGACAAAAGGTTTTTCCTGACCATCCTGGTCCGAAAAAAGTCCGTTCATGGGAAGACTGTATTTCTGCCCCAGATAGAATACGTGTCCAACCTCGATGGCCGTTTCCCGGGAAAGGCTCCCCTGGCAGAGCGGACAGGCATCCATTCCCTCGGCTTTTTCAATGTTGGCCGCCCATTCGCATGACTGGCAGGAAACAACCGTATCCTCTCCGGAAGGAGCCATGATCATGAACTCATGGGAGAGATTGCCTCCGATCAGCCCGGAATCGGCATCGACCATACGGGCCCTCAGCCCGAGTTTCCGGAAGATTGCCCTGTAGGCCTCCTGCATCTTATGGTAGATGGCCTTGGCATCCTCTTCGCTTGTGGAAAAGGAATAGGCATCCTTCATGATAAACTCACGGCCGCGCAGGAGACCGAAGCGGGGACGGATCTCGTCTCTGTATTTTGTCTGGATCTGATAGACCAAGACCGGCAATTGACGGTAAGATCCCACAAGACCGGCCATCAGGCTGGTGACAACCTCCTCGTGCGTCGGACCGAGGGCAAAAGCCCTCTCGTGGCGATCCGAAAGCCTGAAGAGCTCTTTTCCATACTTCTCCCATCGGCCGGTAGACTCCCACAGATCGGCCGGCTGAAGAGACGGCATCAGGATCTCAAGGCCTCCGGCCCGATTCATTTCCTTCCTGACAATCGCTTCTATCTTTCTCAAAACCCGGACAGCGGACGGAAGATAGGTATAAATCCCCCCCGCAACCTTGTGGATAAAGCCTGCACGCAGCATGAGCCGGTGGCTCGCCACTTCCGCATCGGACGGCTCTTCATGCAACGTCAGGAAAGGATCGGAAAGGGACCTCAACGGGCCCCTCCCATTGCGGGATGCATGGGCAAACCGTTTTTCAGAGGATTTGCTCTTGGATCAATTCCTTCCCTTCGCATCTTCTCCACTCTTTCTTCGACCTTGGCAATGATAAACTCTTCGATCTCCACGTCCTTGATCTTCTTGACGACCTCTCCATTTTCGAAGTAGATGCCGACACCCTGCCCGCCGGCGATTCCGAGATCGGCTTCCTTGCCTTCACCGATTCCGTTGACAACACAACCCAGGATGGAAACATCCATCGTTTCCGAAATATGAGCCAGCCGCTCCTCAACGCGCTGGGCGATGCCGACAACGTCGATCTCAAGTCTGCCACATGTCGGACAGGCGATGATGTTGACTCCTCTCGATCGAAGCCCCAGTGACTTGAGAATGCCCCAGGCGACCTTGACCTCCTCGGCAGGATCAGCGGCAAGAGAAACCCGGATGGTATCCCCGATCCCGTTTGCAAGAAGGTATCCCAGACCGACAGAGGACTTGACCGTCCCGGACAATAATGGCCCAGCCTCGGAAACCCCAATATGAAGAGGATAGTCGCAGCGCTCGGACATCAGCGTATAGGCATCGATTGTATCAGGAACATTTGATGCCTTCAGGGAAATCTTGATGTCATGAAAGTTTTCCTTCTCCAGCAGGTGAACATGCCCAAGGGCCGACTCAACCATGGCCTCCGGCGTCGGGTGGCCATAGCGCTCGAGAAGGTCATTTTCAAGACTTCCGGCATTCACACCAATCCGGATGGGGATTCCCCGGTCGCGACAGCGGTCGACAATAGCCCGGACCTTGTTCTGATTCCCGATGTTTCCGGGATTGATACGAACAGCGTCAATCGCCCCGTCAAGAACCTTGAGAGCAAGGTGATAGTCGAAATGGATATCTGCCACAATCGGAATCGGGGAGCGGAGCCGGATCTTCCCAACAGCCTCCGCAGCTTCCATGTCAACAACAGCAAGACGGATAATTTCGCACCCCACGGTCGCAAGGGATTCGATTTGCGCCACAGTAGCCTCGATATCGCGGGTATCGGTCGTCGTCATCGACTGGATTGCCACCGGAGCCCCATCTCCGATCGGAACAGAACCGACATTGATCCTGCGGGTTTTCTTGCGATTGATTTTCATATTTTTCGTCCTTCTTCCAATAAAGTTTCAAACATTAAACCGGCATCCGGTTTGTATCAGTGGGAACCAAAAACACGCATCAGGTCATTATAGAAGGCAAACACCATAATCGAAAGCAAAAGAACAAACCCGACCTGCATGGATATCTCCCGAACCCTGACCGACAGGGGCCTGCGAAGGAGTCCCTCCGCCGTCAGGAACAGGATGTGTCCCCCATCAAGAACGGGGACGGGAACAAGGTTCATCACACCAAGCGTCACGCTGATGAACCCCATGAAAACCAATAGGTTGACAAGGCCGGACTGGGCCGCCTTTGCAGACATCTGGGCGATCAGGATCGGGCCGCCAAGGTTCTTCGAGGAAATTTCTCCTGTCACAATTTTTCCGAGGGAAATAACCGTTATTTTCGTGACATGAACCGTCTTCAGGAACCCGCGCCCGAGACCATCGAACAGGCCATAGCGGAGCGTTGTCGTATCCCCTTTCGGCGCCACGCCTATTTTTCCCTGGGGAACACGCTGTCCGTATATATTCTGTCCCATCATGCTTTCGGGGGAAAGAGAGATCGAGAGATCTTTCCCGTTTCGGGCGACAAGAAGCGTGATGGGCTTCCCTATGCGATTTTCAACAAGCCCCCTCAGATCATCCCATGTGGCAAGAGGATGGCCGTCCACCGCCATGATCCGGTCTCCGGGAAGAAGGCCGACCCTGGATGCAGGAGACCCGGCCATGACCTTCCCCACGACCGGCAAAAGGGCAGGAATCCCCGCCCAGAAAACCACCGTAAAGAGAAAGAAGGCAAGGATGAAATTGGCCACGGGGCCGGCTGCGGCAATAGCAATTCTTTTCCACACCGGCAGAGCTCCAAATGAGCGGGCCTGGTCTTCCGGACTCACCGATTCGGGGTCTGTCTCCCCGAGCATTTTTACGTAACCACCGAGCGGAATCCACGCGAGCCTGTACTCCGTCTCCCCTACCGTTTTCGAAAAAATTTTCGGACCAAACCCGATGGAGAATTTTTCAATTTTGACTCCAAAACGCTTGGCAACAAGAAAATGCCCGGACTCGTGGATAACGATCAGGACACCCACAACCAGGATAAAAGACAGGAGTGCTTCCATTTAGTTCCTCCTGACGCCACCCGGAACAGGTGCCGCCATAACGCCATTATGATTGGGACCGCCCGGGATCTCTTCCGTTGCGGCATATCTCTCAGCAAGCTCCTGGGCTTTATGACGGGCAATCTTTCCCGATTTTCGAATTTCCTCAAGTGTCCGGGCCTCCGAGACAGGAGCCATCTCGAGGACCTCCCCCTGTATTCTGGCAATCAGGCTGAACGGAATCTTTCCCTCCAGAAAATGGGCAACAGCAACCTCGTTGGCTGCATTCAGCCACAGACTGGACTGGCCACCACGCTCAAGGGCCCTGAATGCATGTCGGATCGATGGAAAAGCCTCATGATCGGGATGATGAAAGGTCATCTGTCCAAGAAGAACAAGATCCAGGCTCTTGACGTCGAGCTCAAGGCGCTCGTCTCCGGAGATCGCATAGCTGATCGGCCCCCTCATGTCCGGAACACCCATCTGGGCGAGAACCGATCCGTCGACCAGCTCGACAAGGGAATGAATAATACTCTGGCGGTGAACAACAACCTCGATCTTCTCCGGAGGCAGCTCAAAGAGCCACCGGGCTTCAATCACCTCGAGCCCCTTGTTCATCAGCGTTGCCGAATCGATCGTAATTTTGGGCCCCATCCTCCATGTCGGATGGTTCAGGGCCTCCTCAACGGAAACATGGGTCATCTCATCCCTGGTTCGCCCGAACATCGGTCCGCCGGAAGCCGTCAGGATGACTTTCCTGACACTTTTCCAGTCATGGCCTTTCATCGCCTGATAGATCGCGCTGTGTTCGGAGTCGACAGGAACGAGTCTGGCCCCTTTTTCCCGAATACGGTTCATGACCGCCGCTCCCCCGGCAACAAGCGTTTCCTTGTTTGCCAAGGCAATCGTCCTTCCCGGAAGGATCCCTTCCCAGGTGGGAGGGAGTCCGGCATCGCCCACGATCGCTGACAGAAGAACCTCCGCCCCCGGACAGGCCGCAACAGCAACCGCTCCTTCCTCACCGGAGAGGATCCGGATCCCCGATCCCGAAAGCGCCTCCTTGCAGTCGGAGTAAACCTCTTCCGAGACAGACAGGATCTCGGGTTTGAACAGACGCGCCTGCTCAATGATGACATCCAGATTTTTTCCTGCTGCCATCGCAAGGACCTGAAAACGGTCAGGATGCTTCAATACGATATCAAGAGCCGAACGTCCGATTGAGCCGGTTGAACCCAGAACAGACAGGCTTGTTCTTTTCATCATCCAATCCTCATGTCAAATCCATATATTCAATCCCATATCAAGGGAAATCATGTCCAGATCTTTAACGAAAAACCCTCCCAATACACCAGAAAAAGATAAAAAACCGGTGCATTAAAGAGGAGACTGTCAATCTTGTCAAGGAAACCGCCGTGCCCCGGAAGCAGAGCGCCAGAATCCTTCACCCCGGCATACCGCTTGAACGCCGATTCGCAAAGGTCCCCCACCTGCCCCACACCGCCCATAAGGAGGGAGATAGCCAAAAGATCCCCCAGAGGAACCCCCGGAAGCAGCAACTTGTGAAAAAGAAGAGTCCAGACCACCCCTCCGGCAAGACCGCCCACAGCTCCTTCCTTTGTTTTCGAAGGAGAGAGTGCCGGTGCAAGCTTTACCTTCCCCAAGGTTTTCCCGACCGCATAGGCCAATATATCGACCGCCCAGGTAAAACCCAGAATGAACAGAACGAGCTTTCCTCCTCCAGGAAGAGACCTCAGAAGAACGACATACCCCAGAAGATAGGGGATGTAGACAAGGCCGGCCAAAACGGGAAGCATCGCCGGAACATCCGGGAGCAGTTCTCCTTCCCGACGGGAGCGTCCGGAGATGGAAATCATCAGGATCGCCAAAAACAAAAGGGCCAGAAGATCTCCGGGAGAAATCACGGAAGATGAGCCCTGTGTGGTCAGATAAAAGTCAAGAATCAGGAAGATCCCGGAAATACGGGCCACCCACGAAAGGACCGGAGAACTTCCCTTCGGGCGCATCATGGACAAAAATTCGGAATAGGCCAGGAGCATGACGAAGAGGATCAGGAGGAGCACCGCCCACTGGGTCCCCTTCAGGAGAAGAAGAACCAGCAACGGAACAAGAACCAGTGCGACGGCAACCCGCTGAAAAAGGTTCTTCAAATGGTGCCTTCGTCAGGGGTCGCCCCGGTTCTGCCGAAACGTCGAACCCTTTCCTGATAGTCCATCAATGCCCGACGGTAATCGTCCTCCGAAAAGTCCGGCCACAGCGTCCGCGTAAAATGAAGTTCGGTATAAGCAATCTGCCACAAGAGAAAATTGCTGATCCGCACCTCACCGCTGGTCCGGATCAAAAGATCCGGAGGAGGAAGGTCCCGTGAATCGAGGTACCCGGAAAAACGTTCTGCCGAAAGCTCTTCGGGGGTGATGATCCCCTTCTGGACATCCCTTGCAAATGTGGCCGCCGCCTTTACGATCTCTTCTCTCCCTGAATAGGACAATGCGAGCGTCAAAACCATGTGATTACAGTCCGCGGTCCGCTCCTCCGCCATCCGTATCTTCCTGAGAACCGATTCCGGCAAACGCTCCCGCGCGCCCACAACAAAGAAGCGGATGGAATTATTGAGCATCGTCTGGATTTCCTGATCGATAAACTCCTCGAGAAGAGCCATCAGCGCATTGACCTCCAGACGCGGTCTTGTCCAATTTTCCCACGAAAATGCATAGAGGGTCAAATACGGGATATTCCACTGCCGCGATGCGGTGACAACTCTTCTGACGCTCTCGGCCCCCGCTCGGTGTCCCATGACCCTCGGCAGATGGCGCTTGGTCGCCCATCTGCCGTTTCCGTCCATAATGACCGCCACATGGCGGGGAGGGTTCGTCAGCCAGGAAAGATCGACTTTTTCGCTATGGGGCGATTCGGTGTTGACCGAATGCTTCATGGTCGGGACCCCGATGCCGGTCGATTCATGAGCGAAGGTGGTACGCCACCCTGTCCGAGAGCTTTAAGGACCTTCCCCGGAAGCGGATAGATCTCTATTTTTCCTTCATTCTCATATAAGTTCTGGATATTCATGAAATTGAAGACAGGCTCCGTTGCCACAAGAAGCCTTGGCTTCAGGGTGGAGGGGTCTGTTCCTATCGCGATATCGGTAATAAAGTCCCTGACCCGGGTCAGACGCCCCAGAAGCATCCAGCTGACGCCGGTCCACCGGTAAAAATAGACCTGTCCGTATTGATATCCCTGAAATTTCGCCACAGGAGAGGAAACGGGAACGTTTTTGTAGACGATCACGATCGGACGGCTGCCTCCCTTCGATGAGGCAATGGTCAGAATCCGTCCCTTCAGGTGAACCATTCGCGTCCGGACAGGGAGAAGCGCGTGAGGACGACCGAACACATAATGATCGTCATAGCCACCCAGAAAAAAGGGACTCTTGAAGCGAAGATCTCCGTTGGCACCAAGATAGGTCAGATGGTTGTCCTTTGAAAGCTGCAGGAAACGTGTCTTCCCCGAAATGGTAACCGGAAGGGATCCGAAAAGTCTGACCCTCGGCGGCCAGTCGAGAGTCTGTCCCTTCTCGAAATGATCCCGAACCCAGTCCATCTCGAATATTTTCCCCAAAAACGGTCTGTTTACACCCATCTTCTGAGCCAGAAGATGATCATGGCCGTCGGGAAGGTGGACAACCCTCAGGTAGAGGCGGACATGCTTCCAGATTCTTCTGAGCCTCCCGCCCGAAACATCAAGTACATAGGAGTCGGGGGTTCCTTCAACAATACTGCTCACAACAATCTGGTAATGGCTTTTCCATCCGGAAGGATCCTTGTCCGAAGCAGGGTGGTCGTCCATCAGGTGTCCTGCAGAGAGGAAAATATGCAGGTTCCGGATCACTCCCGGATTTCCCTCGGAATACCGCACCCTGAACCCGTCGGGAGAAAACTCTCCGAGAAGAACCTTCTTCCCGTCGGAAAAGGCAAAGAGGGGGCGCCCGCTGACGCTTTTTCCGATCGGAACGATAAACTTGGGGATAAAGGAAACAGAGAGAACCGATGATGGCTTGGACAGCGGCGGCAGACTCGTCGTGATAAATCCCCCTGCACGATGCTCTCCTTTTCCGACCTCGGCCATCAGGGGAGATATGCCTTTCATCATCGCGGAAATATGGGCGATCGGCTTTCCGGTCGCGCCCGAAACAACAGAGATCGTCATCAGGGCCCGTTGTCCGACAATGGTTGTATCAACCAGAAAGAGATAGTCGACACCGAGAATGACCGACAGCCTTTTCAGGACCAGGGGGTCCTCCCGGGAAACCCGGCCCAGGCTTCCGAGCGTTGCCTCGACCTTGAAAGGGTCAATGACGCTAAATCGCTCCGAATGGTCCAGTCTCTCCTCAAGATGGGCCATCACCCTGATATCGGCGTAATTTGACTGGGGAATTACCGCCAGGGGGATCGGAGCCCCGGAAAGGCGCACGCGATCGCCGACAACAGGGGCGTCCCTTGATGGCTCCCGTGCAAAGAATCCGGTACTCGACTGCTCCGAAACGGATTCCACCGAAAGACGTCCAAGCTTCTCTTCCCTGTATCCGATGACTTCATCTGTATAAGGATCCCGGAAGGGCGTTCCTTTTCTCACAACGGACAACACCATCCCCTCAGTGATTCCGGCGGCGGATCCCTTGTTGATGGAAACGGTCGTGCCGTCAACCGAGGTGATGTTCCCGTAAACTTCCGGAAAATAGGAGGAAAGGACTCTGACGACATCCCGGGTCCTGACCAGCGGAGCGTCCATGACTGCAGCAGGGGAAGAGGCACCAACGCCTTTTTCCGGCAGGGTCTGGGAGTGGGAAATCTCCGGAAAAAGAAAAGCGGAGAGCAGGATAAAAAAGCAGAGTCTCCGAACAAAAAACATCATGTTATCCCTCTGGTTATTCCATCCGGAGAGAGATCAATCTTGCGGAAAGAAGGGATTGAGGGCAAGCCGGGCATCGTCTGGACATCCCCCGCATAAACAGTGACAAAACCGGCTCCCGTAAAAGCCCTGACATCGGTAACGGGAAAGACATACCCCCGCGGATCCCCCTTCAGCGAGGGGTCATGCGAAAGCGAGGCCCAAGTCTTGGCAATACACACCGCCATTGACTCCCCTCCAAGAGACCGCACAAGGGAAAGGCTTTTTTTCGCCTTGTCCGACCACGCGACCTCTTTCCCGCCATACATGGTGGTCACAATCCGGCGGACTTTCTCTTCCAGGGGATCTTCCTGGCGATAAAGAGGAATGACCTGGCCGCTGTGGGATCTCGCCGTTTCAAGAACCACCCGGGCAAGATCCAGTGCCCCTTCGCTTCCATCCCGGAAATGGGTGCAGACAACCGCATCAGAAGCCCCCGCGGCGATCGCGTGACGACGGATGATATCCCATTCTTCCTGCGAATCCTGCGGGTGGGAATTGATGGCCACCACGACAGGCACACCGAAGCGTCGAATGTTTTCAATCTGGCGACGAAGATTGGCACAGCCCCTGTCGACGGATTCCGGGTTCGCCGAATTCAGGATCTCCGGAATTGGCTTGCCCGCTGTGGTATCGGCAAGTCCTCCATGCATCCTGAGGCTTTTTGCCGTCGCGACGAGAACCGCCACGTTGGGTCCCCTTCCCAGGATGGGAACCTTGATGTCAAAGAACTTCTCTCCGCCAAGATCGGCACCGAAACCGGCCTCGGTCACCACACATTCCGCTCCGGAAAGGGCGACCCAGTCGCCGATCACGGAAGAGTTTCCATGAGCAATGTTCGCAAAGGGCGACCCATGAACAATCGCCGGCGTCCCCTCGCAAGTCGCCATGAGATTTGGCCAGAATGCCTCCCGGAGAAGTGCGGACATCGCTCCGTCGACACCAAGATCCCTGGCTGTCACAGGACGGCCGTCAACATCGGATCCGACCGTGATTTTAGAGAGCCTCGAGGAAAGGTCGGAATAATCCCTGGAGAGGGCCAGTATGGCCATCACTTCAGAGCTCACCGCGATAGAAAACTCCGTTTCCCTGGGAATCCCGTTCGCCCTGCCACCAAGTCCGATCACAACCTTCCTGAGGGGACGATCGTTCAGGTCCACAACTCTTGGATAGTTGATCGACAGAGGGTCAATCCGGGTCGCATTACCATGACACAGGTCATTGTCGATGGCCGATGCCAGAAGATTATGCGCCGCCGAAACAGCGTGAATATCTCCTGTCAGATGGAGGTTCAGGACATCCATTGGCTCAATGGTCGATTTTCCCCCGCCTGCACCACCTCCCTTGATTCCGAAAACAGGACCCATCGAAGGCTGTCGAATGGTCACAACCGTCCGGCACCCGATACGGTTCATGGCCATCGAGAGTCCGATGGAGGTTGTCGTCTTTCCTTCCCCGAGGGGAGTCGGAGTCATTCCGGTCACAAGCACATACAGGGAAGACGAGAGGTTCTTTGAGCCGGCGGAGATTTCTGATGATGGAGAAGGCAGATAGCGCGGGTCAATTTTTGCCCTCCCCGGCCCGAACCGGTGAAAGCGGTCGGAGGGCACACCAAGGGATCTGGCGATTGGTTCTAGATCGATCAATGTTATTCTTTCCGGAGGATTGAAGAGAAGAAGTTGTTTGCCTGTCGAAGGTCAGACAATGAACCCAGAAGGATCCGCTCGCCGATGACCCCGGTCAACCGTCACCCGGTGAAGTATGGAATGAAACCGCCTGAAAGACAAGAGTCAGGCGTCCCAAAATCCAGAAAGCGAGGTAATTTCTCCCAACAAAACAAGGAAAATCACCCACTTTCCGGAATCTGTTCCCGAGCCTGACCCCGTTTTTTCTGGCGCATGGAAATGGACGACAACAGGATGCCGAGCTCGTAGAGCAGAACCATCGGAAGATACATGATCATCATGTTGAAAAAATCCTGTGTCGGAGAAAGAATCGATGCCACAATGGCATTTCCGACCAGGGCCCACCGTCTCCCCTTTCTGAAGGCTTCCGGCGTCACCCACCCCATGGAGGTCAGAAGAGCCATGAGGAGAGGCAGTTCAAAAATCAGTCCAAAGACAAAGAGAAATCGCAACTCGAAGGAAATCGTCTTGTCCACGGAAAGAAAGGGGGAAAGACCTTCCCCCTGACCGAATCCAACAAGAAAGTGAAGTGCCTGGGGCAATGCGAGAAGGTCAGAAAAACAGACACCAAGGAAAAAAAAGAAGGTCAGGCCGAACAGCCACTTGAACACTCTTTTCTTTTCGTCCCGATAAAGCCCCGGGGCGACAAAGCGCCAGACCTCCCACAGGACAAGCGGGTAGGAGATCAAAAGCCCCATGGTCAACGCCACCTTCAGGGTAATCCAGAATGCTTCCGTGGGGGTTGTGAAAACAAGGCGGGTCCCCGACTTGGCCCCCAGCCAGGAAAGCACCCTGTTTGAAAAAGGAAAGCAGACCAGCATGGAGACGGCGATCCACAGAACGCCTCGCAGGACCCTTGACCTGAGTTCCGAGAGATGGGAAAGAAAAGGCAATCGATCCATCAGACAGGCATCACTTCGTCTCTGGCCTGACGTCTTGAGCCATTGGAAATTCTCCGCCTTTCTGGTAGGGCTGGGGAAGAGGGGTCCAGCCATCGGGCTCCGATGGCCGCCCCTCTTCCATGATCGACCGGGAGATATCCTTCACTTCCAGGAGAATCGGCGCGAGCCTCGTTCTGGCAAGCCGGATGAAGCGCCCGGCCTTCGTCGCAAGGGAGGGCCATTCGGAAGGCTTTACCACAAGCATGATCAGGAGAAGTATAAAGATAAGGTCAGGCCACCCGATTCCAAACACTTACCACCCCGCCGCAGAACCATCGCACACACACCAGATGTTCACCCAGACCCCCCCGTCAGACAGGCCATCAGACTTTCTCCCGGGTTGGGGAGATCGACTGTTTTTCCGGTAGTATACACCATCAGGATCGCATCATCCGACTGTCCGTCCGGAGACCACTGCGGACCATAGTATCCTTTCCGGATCCCCGACTCCCGAAACCCGAGTCGGGAATAGAGCTCCCTTGCAGGATTTTTTGAACGGACTTCAAGATGTACCTCCGAAACGCCGGATGAATGGCATCCCGACAAAAAACTTTTCATCATGAAAGAGCCGATCCCTTTCTTTCTCCAGTCAGGATGAAGGAAAAAGGTGTGAATCTCCACCTCGTCAAGAACGAGGTACCCCCCAAGAAGCCCCAGGAGCCCCCCTCCTGCCGGATAGACGATTCCTGCGTGAAAGGAAAGAGTCGACTGTCTCACCTCATCAACAAGGGATTCTCCAAGAGCATTGAGCCGGGCATCTGCCTGGGGAAGTGCTGAAAAGAATCGGGAAAGGACCTCCGGCCAGAGACCGCTCGCCAGATTGACAAACCTGAGCGATGAAAAGGAAAAAGGGGCAACCATGCGCCCCTCTTCGCCACCCGGTCCCTTCAGGACTTCATCATCCATTAAAAACTCCGCATGAAACCAGGGAAAGGCGCAAGCTAATCAACCGCGCTCCGCCCATACACAATCGAACTGTCTCCACCCGACAGGAAAGCCACCCTCCCCTGAAAAAAGGGGTCAGGAGGCACCTCTGTTCCGCCGGGAAAGGAAAGTCCCGGCCAGTTGCGGGAAGGGTCGGACGGCAGATAGATCACCCCGGGCCCGGCGACAGCTCCATCCTGAACACTGGAAAGGAGAGCCACCGCATTCCCGGGAGAATCCATGGGGGTCCAGAGAGGGTCAGAAACCCAGTCTCCCGTTTTCAGGTCTCGCACCCTGCGTTCTCCAAGAACCTCGGACTGCCTTGCATCCACCAGGAAAAAAATGGCTTCGGCATCGAGGTGTCTCCACTGGAGAGCCAGTGTATCAAAGGGAGAAACGCTCACCAACGGAACAGAAAGGCCGATCGCAAGCCCACTTCCAAACGAGTGTGCCACCCGAAGCGAGCTATAGTTCCCAGGCCCTTTTGAAACAGAAACCATCCCGATATCCGCCGATTTTTTCTTTGCCGATTCCAGGAGAAGATCAACCGCCTGTGGCAGGATTTCGCTTGCCGCTCCTGTTGCGGACAGGGAGACCTTTCCCAGTCCGCGAAGATCCTCCAGAAGCGCCAGTCCCAGAACCCCCGTCGAACACTCGATAGCCAGATGAATCATCCTTTTCTCCCGAAGTCTTTCAACAGATCAATCGCCTCCCGAAGCTCCGTCACCGGATGGAACGTAAGCCCTCCCGCCTTTGCCGGCCGACGGGAATCCTTTCCGGATTTTGAAGGATCGGAGGTCCCCCCGGGCAGAATCGCATGACGGAACCCGTGTCGCTCTGCCTCTTTCAGGCGTTCTGTCAGATGGGGAACCCGCCGCACTTCCCCTCCGAGGCCGACCTCTCCCATGACAACCCAGTCGGGAGGAAGGGCCAGATTGCGGAAGGAGCCCGCAAGGGAGAGCGCAACAGGAAGATCCACCGCGGGCTCGTCAACATCCACACCGCCGACAATGTTGACAAAGAGGTCCATTCCGCCCAGCTCAAGACCGGTTCTTCTCGACAAGACCGCGGTCATCAGGGAAAGTCGCTGGAGGCTGACGCCCTGGGCAACACGTCGCGGGTTCGGAAAGACGGTCGGATTGACAAGCGTCTGCAGCTCGACAAGAATCGGCCTCGAACCTTCCATTCCCGGCACAATGATGGATCCGGACAGATTGGGGCGCCTGCCTTCCAGGAAAAAGGAAGAAGGGTTTTCCACCTCACGAAGCCCTTCGGGAACCATCTCGAAGAT
This sequence comes from Nitrospiraceae bacterium, assembly GCA_028064945.1. The sequence continues at coordinate 46,975 of JAPTWQ010000046.1, forward strand.
CCCCAGCTCCCCGGTCGGACCAAAGCGATTTTTGACCGACCGCAGCATCCGGAGTGGGTGATGTCTTTCTCCTTCGAGATACAGGACCGTATCGACAAGATGTTCAAGAACCCTTGGACCGGCAATCTGTCCGTCCTTCGTCACATGGCCGATCACGAGAACCGTTACGCCGGATTTCTTGGCGACCTCGAGAAGAAGAGTCGCCGATTCCCTTAAAAGCGCCACCGATCCAGACACAAGCCCCATCTGGGGCATCGTGATCGTCTGGATAGAGTCCACAACCAGAATTTCAGGAGACAGTCGCACCACTTCCGCCAGGACGGCTTCGAGGTCGGTCTCCGCCATCAGGTGAAGGGCTCCCGATGGCTCGCCCAGACGGTCGTAACGCATCCGGATCTGCTCCGGAGATTCCTCCCCGGCAGCAATCAAGACCTTCCTGGAACGCGCAATACGGGACAGTGCCTGAAGGACAAGCGTGGATTTTCCCACTCCGGGGTCTCCCCCAAGAAGGACAAAAGATCCTGGAACAAGCCCTCCCCCCAAGACCCGATCCACCTCTGAAAATCCCGTGGGAATCCGTTCGATGGTCCGGCTTCCCACTTCAGCGATGGGAACGGACCTGAGCTCCTGGCCGGTTTTTTCATTCTGGACGATCGCCTCGAAACGGCTGGCCGGGGCAACCCATTCAACCAGACCATCCGGAGCCTCATGGCATCCAGGACAAAACCCCATCCATCGCGGAGATCGATATCCGCATGCGGGACAGACAAAAGACACTTGATCTTTTCGGCTCATTTTCCCTTTCCGTCGTTTGCCCGGCAGAACAGGCCCCTATGAAGGGATTCATTGTTGTGTTATGTTTTTCAGAAATATAACCCAAGCGGGGACCAGCCATCACTGCGATCCACCTTATGGAGAATCTCTTGACCGGGAAAAAAAACAGAGACCAGGCAAATGAGACCACTTCGGCCCATACCCGGGAAAGTTCCGGAAAGGCTCCATTGATCAGCCGAATCCTGATCCCGGGGATTCTTCTTGCTCTTGCCATCCTGACCATCGGGATCAAACCGGACGTTCTTCTTGCCGCGGACGGAGAGGATACCCCCAACTTTTCAGACCCCGGTTCGGGCGGCCCGGACAACTCTCCCGAGTTTACCAACACCCCCGATATCGGTGTCGGAACCTCCGTCAATCCTCTTGCGCAACCCAACCAGATCCTTTTCGACGCCGCCATCGGATTTGTGCCAAGTATCGGACCATCGGTCTCAGGCGCAACAGGAAATGCCCAAACCGGAGTCGGATTTCTGGTCGACCTGCAGGCGGGCTATACAGTCCTGCCGAACCTTGTCGCCACGCTGGGGGTCTCCATCCACGCATTTTCAAATGATACCAATATCCCGATCCTCCTTGGCATCCAGTATTACTTTGATAATGGCGGAGGCTTTCCCATGATCATGGGAAACCAGAAGCTGACACTTGTTCCCTATATCGAAGCGGCGATGGGACCGGTCTTCAATGTTTCAACCGACTCTGCCGGAACCGGAGTCGGCGCCATGGCCTTCGGCTTCCGGGTGGGCCCTGGCGTCCTGATTCCATTCGGTGTCAACCGACATCAGGGTATCTATTTCGAAATCGACTATGAAACCCAGGGCGGACCCTTCTCGGGTGGCGGACTTTCAAGCTCGGCGTTCACCCTGATTCCGGTGAAGGTGGGATACACGACCATCTTTTAGCCAATGCTCCCGAAGGGACAAAAGCGCCTCCCTTGCGGAAAAAGAAACAGCCGGAACGAATGGCGGATCGGGGACGACCCTCCTTTCGGACAGCTTTTCCAGAAGCGGCCTCCACAAAATCGGCCAGAACGGATTCTCCGGGTCGTCAAGAAAGACCGCCGGAACCTGATAGCTCCCGTCAAGTCTTGATGTTGCCAGCCAGAAAAAAAGCTCATCCAATGTTCCATATCCTCCTGGCAACACGACAATCCCCTCGGACTCTGTCAGAAAAAACTGCTTCCTGAGAAAAAATTGTCCGAAAAGGAAGTCCCCTTGCGGAGTCTTTCCGGGAGAGCATCCGGGACGGCACAAAAGAGCCACACCGCTTCCCGGATTGACCGCATTTGCTCCCTCGAGAACCGCCCCCATCAGACCGTCCCGTCCCCCGGCCAATGCGAGAAAGCCTTCAGCCGCAATCTCCCCTCCGAGCTCCTTTGCAAGAGACCAGGCAGAATCAGTGGCATCAAGAGAAGAAGAGGCAAAAACCGAAATTTTGGGAACCGCTTGAAGTCCGCGAAAAAATGCGCAGGCCAAAGCGATTTCGGAGCAAGACTCAGATTCCGGAAACACGAAGGCCTTCCACCAGAATAGACGGGCAGATAATCGAGCTTCGCCTCGAAAGATCCGACCCGACGCCAATGATCCCCAAAAACAATGAATCGAGCGTTCCGGCAATCGTAAACTCCGAAAGAGGCCCCATGATCTCACCTCCACGGACCTCGTATCCGAATGCCCCCCTCGAGTAATCTCCCGTGACCGTGTTGACACCGAATCCGATCAGTTCTGTCACCAGTATCCCGTCGCCCATTTGTTTTAAAAGCGCGGCACGGTCGGAGGACCCCGGGGTCACAAGAATATTGGACGTTCCCACGGAAGGAGAATCGCCAAGGGAACGGACGGCATTCCCGGTTGTTTTATGGCCTGTTTTCCTGGCGGAATAGGTGTCGAACAAAAAGCCGTTCAAAACGCCCCCGGAGAGAATCTCCTTCCGGGTGACACGGACACCCTCTCCATCAAACGGACGGCTCCCGAACCCTCCCGGAAGGAAAGGATCCTCTGTAATGGTCAGGATCCCGGAGGCAACAGACGTTCCCTCGCGACCTTTCAGATAAGTGGCATCCCTGTAGAGGGAATGGCCGGAAATCGCCGACAGGAAATGGCCAATCAGTGACCGGGCATTTTCCGGATCGAACAGGATCCGGGCATTTCCCGTTGGCGGCCTTTTGGGATGAAGCCTCCTGATGGCCCTGCGTGAAGACTCTGTGCCGATCGCCTCGGGAGAATCGAGATCCCTGAAAAATGGACGCTGGTCATACCAGTAGTCTCTTTCCATCGAATCGCCTTCTTTGGCGATGGATGTGACCGAGAGCGCATAGTTCGTTCGTCTCGTCCCGCCGAGGAAGCCGCGCGTGTTTCCCATCTGGCGGGTTACCCGGCTCGACTGGAATTCGGCTCCTTCTGAAGACGCAATCCGACTGTCATAGGAAAGGGCCGCCTTCTCGCAGGAAAGAGCGATCTCCAGACGAAGCCTTGAAGAAGGCTCGGGGCTGTCATCTTCAAGAAGAAGGTCCGGAAGTGGCCGATGAAGTTCAAGGTCGGCTGGGTCCGGAAGGCCCGCATAAGGATCGGGAGCGGTCTCGCCGGCAAGTCTGACCGCTTCCCTGACCAATTCCGAGAGAGCGTTCCGGTTCAGGTCCGAAGTCGAGACGATCGCCTGGGATTCCCCCCTGAATACACGGATCCCCATCCCCCTGCTCAGGCTCCTGTTGACCTTCTCCACATCACCTTTCCGGACCGAGATGGAGTAGTCGTCGCTTGTCACATAAATGGCATCGGCGTCGGTCGCTCCGAGCCTTTTGGACTCCGACAATACAAACGAAAGGAGATCTTCTCCCTGTGCGATCTTCTCAACGGCATCGTCGCTCATGCTGTGCCCCCTACGGTCAACTCTTCCACCATGATTGTCGGCAAACCTACGCCGACCGGGACGGACTGTCCATCTTTTCCGCACGTTCCCACTCCGGAGTCAAGCGCCATGTCCGACCCCACCATCGACACCTTCGTCAGCACTTCCGGTCCACTGCCGATAAGCGTCGCGCCACGGACAGGGTAGAGGATCCGGCCTTTCTCGACGTAATAAGCCTCCGATGTGGAGAAAACAAACTTTCCGGAGGTGATGTCCACCTGGCCACCGCCGAAATTGACGGCATAGATCCCCCGGTCGAGGCTTTCAAGTATTTCTTTCGGATCGGAATCTCCCCCCAGCATGCTGGTATTGGTCATTCTGGGCATCGGGGCATGGGCATAGGATTCTCTCCGGCCATTGCCCGTGACCTTCATTCCCATCAGGTGCGCATTATGGCGGTCCTGAAGATACCCGCGAAGGATCCCCTTCTCGATCAGGACTGTTCTCGACGTCGGGGTTCCTTCGTCATCGACGTTCAGGGAGCCCCTTCTTCCCGGGATCGTCCCGTCGTCGATGACCGTACAGAGGGACGATGCGACCTTTTCCCCGATCCTTCCGGAAAAAGCCGATGTCCCCTTCCGGTTGAAATCCCCTTCCAGTCCGTGGCCGACCGCCTCATGGAGAAGGATACCCGGCCATCCCGGGCCCAGGACGACAGCCATGGTCCCTGATGGACAGTCACGCGCATCAAGATTCACGACCGCCTGCCGGGCGGCCTCCCGGGCCCCCGAGCGTATCCGTTCAATATCCGGGATCGACGAGAAGGGAACCCGGCCACCAAAACCATAGGAGCCGGTCTGGCGATTAGTGCCATTTTGTGCAATCACCGTTATGTTGAAGCGGTAAAGGGGCCTCAGGTCGGTTGAAAGCTGGCCATCTTCCCGAACCGTCAGGACGGTCTTCACCTCCGTCGCCAAGGAGACCATGACCTGTTTCACGCGATGGTCATAAGCCCTTGCCGCACGGTCGGCCTCCGACAAAAGCTCCCGCCTGACATCCGTTGCCAGGACAAGCCCCTCTTCCGTGACCGGGTAGAGCGAATGGGAATGCGCCATTTTGCCGACCTGGGTCCGTGCCGGGGAATCGCCCCCATGAAGGGCAATTTCCCGGGCCGTCGCCATGGTGAGGCGAAGCATTTTGGGATCAATCTCCTCGGTCAGGGCAAATCCGGTTTTCTCCCCCGAGATGATCCTCGCTCCCGCTCCCTGGGAAACATGGCTTCCCGCCTTTTTGACAATCCCTTCCTCAAGGCTCATCGTTTCCGAAACAGTGTGCTCGAAGTAGAGATCCGCAAAATCGACATGGCTTCCCGACGCCAGATTCATCACCGACTCAAGAACTTCCGGTGTCGCGCCGAAGCGGTGTTCAAAAAAACCTGCCAGATCCCGGCCTGTTTCCTGACTCTCCCTGGTTGAACCTTCAGATATGGACATCTTTGACCCCCCAAATGCACAATAGGTGCGACTTTTCTGACGAAATTTCAAAACAGCCCGGACAAAGCCCGGGACCATCCGGCGCACAGGAAACTTTTCCGGCGAAACAAGTACCTCCACTATAAAGGGACCCCGTTCTCTGGATCAAGGATTCTCTCCGATGACAGATGCTTCTGATTTCCATGAACACTCTTTGGACCGCATAAGAAAGATCCTTGAAAGGGCCCGGGAGGAAGGGGCCTTTCCCGGAGCGGTCCTCCTCTGGGGCGTGGCTTCCGGGAAACCGGCATGGCTCTGTTCGGGCTTTCTCAGGACAGACATCCCTGGGGAGCGCGTTACCGAAAATACCCTCTTTGACTTGGCATCACTGACCAAACCATTGGTCACCGCCAGTCTGGCCCTTCTGGCCGCCGGCGAGGGGGCGCTGTCCCTTTCCCGTCCGATTGAAGAGCTGACCCCCCTTCCGCCCGGCCATTATCTGCGGAAACAGCCGCTATCCCGACTGCTCTCCCATACGTCGGGCCTTCTCCCCTGGGCACCCCTCTACCGGGAGATCCCTCCGAACAACCCCCGCCTGTTCAGGAAAATGCTGGAAGAGAGGATCCTCGACCTCCCCCCCGACTATCTTCCAGGCACACAGGCCCGGTACTCCGACTTTGGATATATTCTGGCCGGATGGATCATTGAAAGGATTTACGGCAATAGAAGTCTCGACCGGCTTTTCAGGGAAAAGGTCGCAGATCCCCTTGCAGTGCGTGACACAGGTTTTATCGAGATCGAAAAAAGCAGTCCTCTCAGAATGCATCCGATCGCATCCACAGAGATGATCGAAGATCTGGGGGTTCCATTGACCGGACTTGTCCATGACGAACACGCCCGGTACCTCGGGGGCGTTTCCGGTCACGCGGGACTTTTTGCCAGCGCTTTGTCCGTATGGAGGCTTGTATTGCCATGGATGGGACAGGGAAACATCTTCCATCCGACGGTTCTTTCGGATTTCCTCAAAAAGCAGGCCGGTGTTTCCTGGACCTGCGGCTGGGACACTCCCACGGAAAACTCCCAGTCGGGACATCGGTTCTCCAAAAACGCCATTGGCCATCTCGGCTATACAGGAACATCGATATGGATGGAACCCGGAAATGGGCGCATCATCATCCTCCTGACCAACCGCGTCCACCCGTCCCGAACACAAAACCTTTTAAAGCTCTGGAGGCCCAGAATCTACGACAGCGTCATGGAGAACGGGTTCACCTAAGGACTGCGAACAGGATCCAGGAGGGGGATGACATCGGGATCATAAGCCGCCCCCTCCTGAAAAAGTGGATGGGAATGATCAAACCTTCCGAACGGATCTGACCCAAGAAGACTTCCCCCAAAGATCCGGAGCCAGTCCGCCTTCCGAAGAACGGGCCGTTCGCTGATCCTGCGCGCCGGGTCGCACCCCATCTTCAAAATGCCAAGCCCTCCCAGAAGAACCAGGCGAAGCTCGATGGAAAGTCGAAACCCGACCTTCGGGGGCAAATCCCTTCCCCTGTAGAAGAGCCCTCCTGTAAAAGACTCAAGTCTTTTCAAAAGCTTGAGATGGCGATCATCCGAAGCAGCAAACAGCTCATCTTCCGACAGATGGCAGGCGGACAGCTCGTCTGTCGGAACATAGATACGGTCTTTTTTCCGGTCGACATCGATGTCCTGCCAGAAGTTGGCGAGCTGAAGGGCGGTACAGATCGCATCGGAAGATTTGAAAAGGGCTTCGTCCCGATAACCGTGGACCCACAAAAGAAGTCGTCCGACCGGATTGGCCGACAATTTTGAATATCCCAAAAGATCCACAAATGATTGATGCCTCGTCACCACCCGGTCCCGCTCGAAAGCCCTGATCAGGTGATCGAGCCATTCGACCGGAAGAGAAAATGAGCTGATCACCTCTGAAAGGGCTCGAAAGACGGGATGGTCCACCGGTCCGGAAGCCGCCCGAAACAAAAGCTCCCGCCACATCGAAAGCTTCTCGAACGCCTCTCGCGTATCGGGAATCTCGTCGGCAAAATCATCCGCGGTCCGTGCAAAGGCATAGATGACAGCGATTGGAAGCCGCGTGGACTTTGGCAGCAGGCCGGATGCCACCGGAAAGTTTTCATAGTGGCTCTCGGCCATCTGTTTGCAATAAGAAAAAGAATCCTCCAGGGAAATCATTGTCGGCCACATCCCGGATGAAGGAGGGGAAAGAGAGTCTCTCCCAGAACATGAGCCGACCGGACAGCACTTTCCATCGTCGCAGGAAGTCCCGTATCTGTCGTGTCACCGCAGAGCCACATATTGGGAACTCCAGTCTGGTTTGACGGGCGGTAGAGGGATTGTCCCGGACCCAGTATCGGCGTCGACATTTTCTCCCTGATCACACGGTGATGGACAAGCCCTGGCAACGGACCTCTGGAGAAACGCCCAACCGCAAGAAGGGCTCGATCCAGCCATTCCTCCTCGGAGGTCTCATCTTTCGCCTCGACTCCGGAAACGGTGAGGGACAAAAAGGAGCTCCCCCGCCACCCGGCCTTTTTGCCTTCGTAAGACAGGCTCAAATAGTTTTCTCCTTCCGGAAGTTTCTCCCCCGATGAGGCCGGATGGCCCATCATCTCCTTGTTGAACACCCAATGGATCGGACCACTCATGAATCCTCCGATTGCCGGAAGGACAACCGGTCCGGAAAACCAGAGGTGAATCGATACAATCCCCGAAGAAAAAGAGATGCGCATGATATTTTGGCAAAGCTCCCCGTCCATCATCTCGATCGGCAGTATCCTCTCAAGAGACCAGGGCGGCACGGCAAGAACAAGGTGATCGGTGGGAGAAAGGGGTAATTCGCTCTCCCCCACCACGATTGATGAAACCCGGTTTCCGGAGAGGTTGATCCTGCCCACGGCACTTTTGCATCGAACCTCAACGCCCCTGCGCTCAAAAAGGGCAAGGGCCGGATCGATGACAAGCTCCCGGTGGCTCACGGAGCTCCAGCCGATCAGGGAAGGACCGGGGCCAAAAAGGGTCTCCCGGAGAATCCTCAAAAGCAGGGCGGCACTGACATCGGATGCGGAGAGATTGGTCGCGGAAACAACCAGAAGCTCCCAGAAGCGGTCGATCGACTCATGCGTTGCTCCGGAGTTCAGCAGAAACGTTTTCGCATCAAGATGATCGATCATCTCTTCCTTCAGCATTCCGGAAGACATCCTGGCCCCGACCCTGAGCATCGACAACCGGGAAGCAAGAGACAGACCTGAAAAAGAGAGAACTCCCAGAAGGCCCCCAATCTTTCCAAGTTTCGGATCAAGGGAAAAAGGATGAGGGCGGTTATTTCCGTCCAGAAGATCGATGGAAAAAGGCGTCGGAAAAACAATTCGGCTTCTGGTTCCAAGGCGGTCCAGAAATGAGAGCATGGACGAATAGACATCCATGAACAGGTGCTGGCCATTGTCGGTCCATTGCCCGGTATGGCTCTCCCGGTAGGAAGAGACCCTCCCTCCGGGAGATGGCCTGCCTTCCAGGAGAACGATCCTGACCGGAGCACCACGTTCAGGGCGCGAGAGGGATTCGGCAAGAGCCATTCCGGAAAGCCCCGCACCGACAATGTAGATCGTCGGAACCGTCACTCGGCGCCCCGTCCCGAAACTTCCGGCGGCGAGGGATTCTTCGATCTCCCTGACCATTGCCCGATCACCAGGAAAAAAAGCAGGAGGGAGGCTTTTTTAAACTTCGAGAGGGAAACCTGCCTTGAGAACACATCGAAGTTTCTCCGGCGGATCTCCCTGTGGATCTCATGGTAATACGCCTCCATTGCCCGGGCCGGCCGCATGACCTTCCGGTCCTCGGCCGTCGGGAGAAGGGACTGGGCCTTTCGGTAATCCTGCTCGGAAATGTTCCATAATTCGTCCATGAGACTTCGGAGACCGTCTGTCAGGACTCCCGAAAGAACTTCCGCCTCGGAGACTCCATAATGGAGCATGCGATCTCCGGGAAGATAGATCCTGTCGCGGGCAGCATCTTCCTTCACATCTCTCAGGATGTTGGTCAGCTGGAAGGCTTCACCCAGAGCGTCCGCATAGGGGGCAAGCCGGGCAAGATCCCCACCGAAAACCGGAATGCAGGCCCGGCCAACGGCTCCGGCCGCCAGATAGCAATATTCCCTGAGCTGTGTCATCCCGGCAATTCTGACCCGGTCAAGGTCCATCGCCATTCCCCTGACAACATCAAGGAGCGTCTCCGGGGGAACTCCCCGGCGGTCAACAAGCTCGTGAAGCCTGAGCGACAGGGGATGATCAAACTTTTTCCCACCGGAAAGATCCTCCATCCAGGCGGAAATTTCCACCCTGGGATCCTCTCCCGGAAAAGGCTCGTCGACCAGGTCATCGATCACGCGAAAGAAGACATAAAGTGTTTCAAGATCCTTCCGGGACTGATCCTTCAGGAACCGGTAGCCGATCTTGAAGTTGCTCCGGTCAAGGGCTGCCTGGGCATTCTGATATCGCTTGATTGAAAAAGATTCGGTCTGCTCCAAGGGGGTGAAAGCTCCGGCAAAATCGATGAAAGAAGGATTGTTATCTGAAAAGAAAACCTTCAGATGCTATCATGCGAAGGGGAAAAATAAAACCCGCACAAAGGTGTCCAACCAAAACTGGCTTGATGGTCTGATCGGCAACGGTCTAGAATGAAAAGAGTACAGGCGGTCCAGACAAAAAATGAGGGCGATTCTGATGAATAATGAACTGGCAACACTTTCCTGGCCCGCGATCGAGAAAAGGATTTCACAAAAAACCATCATCATTCCTGTTGGCAGCACAGAACAGCATGGTCCAAACGGACTCATAGGAACCGATCACCTGATCGCCGGAGCTCTGGCAAAAGCCCTTGGAGACGAAGCAGGCATCCTTGTCGCTCCCACGATGGCCTACGGAATGAGTCACCATCACCTGGCCTTTCCCGGAACAGCCTCTCTCAGACCAGAAACGCTCATGATGATGACCGCCGATATTGTCGGCTCCTTTGCCAGAAACGGATTTACACGTTTTTTCTTCGTCAATGGCCATGGCGGCAATGTCAGCTCCATGAGCGCGGCCTTCTCCCAGATCCTGACAGAGAAACCGGAGCTCAGGATCCAGCTTGCCTCCTGGTGGCTCCTGCCTGAAGTCACCGCCCGGGAAAAAGAGCTCTTCGGGTCAGAAAACGGATTTCATGCGACCTGCGGAGAAGTGGCCGTGACATGGTATCTGTTTCCCGAGGCCAAAACCCCCATTTCACCCGGAGTTGCCCCTGACCCCAAAACGGAGTGGCCAGTGGGACCGGAGCGCTTCAGGATGCTCTACCCCGATGGCCGGATGGGATCAAACCCCTCCCTTTCCACCGGAGAGATCGGAGCGGAGCTTTTTGCCATCGCCAAATCAGCCCTTGCCACAAAACTCTCGGACTTTCTCAAAATGGACACGTCCGGGGGATGACCGGACGAAATATCCCCCGCCGACTCTCTCCCGGAATGTCTGTGGCCGTCCTGTCTCCCTGCCTGATGGGGGATCCGAACGGCCACCCGAAAGCACTGGAAAATCTCAGGGCCGTGGGGCTTGACGTGACCTTTCAGGACATCCGTGAAGACGGATACGCTCCATTTGTCGCATCCGACAAGACCCGGGCACAATCCTTTCAACATGCCCTTGAATCCGGCAATGTGGATGCCATCCTTTTTGCACGGGGCGGCTACGGGGCGGCCAGAATTCTGCCATGGCTCGAAAAAAACGCGCCTCCGCCGAATTTTCCCCTTGTTCTCGGACTATCCGACATCACCAACATTCATTCATGGCTCTTTAACGCCTATCGGGCAGTCTCTTTCCATGGTCCCCACCTGAGAGGACTGTCAGACACCAGGACCTTCGAGCTTTTCTGGGAAATGGTCTCCGGGAAAATCGGGAGCGGATCAGATCTCCCCATCGGAGAAAGCTCAGTTGTTCAGAGGGGGGAATCCGAAGGCATCCTTCTTGGAGGGAACCTTGAAACACTGGCCCATCTTTGCGGATCAGCGTGGCTCCCGAAAAGGCGTCCGGAGGAAGACTGGATTTTGCTTCTGGAAGATATCGACGAACCGATGTATGCAATCGACAGGGCGATCCGGTCGCTGATGCATGCGGGGTATCTCTCCGGGATCCGGGGAGTGATCCTTGGACCTTTCATGGGGAGGTCCCCGAGGCCGGATGATCCGAAAGGCTCATTGGAAGAGCTTGTCCGTGAAGCCATCCCGGATGTTCCAATCGTGACGTCGTCCCTTTCCGGACATGGGACCCCCATGGCAACATGGCCTCTGGGCGTCCGGGTGAGGCTTTCGGCCGGACACTCGTCCGCGATCACCCTTCTGGAAGACCCTTTTAAAGGAAACAGCTGACCAGCCCCGGGGAAACTACTGCTCGGAATGGACGTCCGGGACCAGATCCCCTTTTGAGCGGTTTCCCGAGCGTGCGCCCATCAGGGAGATGATCCTTCCCCTTGGAAGAACAACGGCATCTCCCTGCCCCATCGGATGAACAGTCCTGTTGACTCCCCCGATATTCACCACATCGATGCTGCCATTCAGGTCGGCGATAGCCAGAAGCCCATTATGGAAGGCAACATTGACCGGAACAATGCCGACATTGGTAGGGATGTCCGGACGGATTCCGGGAACAGGTGTCTTTGAACCATTCCCGACCAGAACCATCACCTGTCCGTGAGCAAGTCTTGTCAAGCCATGAGGAGCCCCGCCCTGGGGAACGGCCACATCGGCGGACCCTACGTTCAGCGCCTCGACCTTCCCGGCATCGGAAGATTCATCCATCTCTGCGAGATACAGGATCCCCGAAGCGCTTTCCACAAGACTTTTTGGATGAATATCCACAAGTCTCGCATCCATGGGCTTTGTATCCGCCATCTGGTTTCCAGAGCCGGTGACCGAAACAATTTCTCCCGGTTCAAGCTGGTGCGAATCAGATCCTGAATCGGACTTCAGGATCTGCTGGTGGTCTCCCGCCACATTCACCTCGAGCACGCCGTCCCCAGAGTCTCCCAGCAGAATATGATGGTGGTGAACTGCGATCGAGGTCGGCGCAATTTCGGACTCCACCGCAGAGAGAGGAACCAGATCGACATCCGTGTTTTTTGTTCCCCCGCCGGCAACAAGAACGATCATCCCCGTCGGAACATGAACCCACCTTGTCCGTCCGTCCTCCCTGACCGGAATATCCACAACATGGCGGGCCTCATTCAGGAAGTAAACCCGTCCCGTCTGTCCCACCACATAGATCCGGTTCCCGTCATTGGCAATGGCGACAGGAGAAATACGGCAGGCAAAGGCATCGATTGGCTTTGTTCCGGGTCTTTTGTCTCCCCCGCCAGCAATGACGGAAATTCTGCCGGACAAAAGGGTGAGAGGAGCCGCTTCTCCCAGAGTGCGGTTATTGAGTCCCGTCCGCTGGATCATGCGGGTTACATGTCCCCTGAGTGCGCCCGTGTTGCCAATGGGCGGGATAACATAGATATGGCGGGGAGACATCGAGACATTGAGAGCATCAATCGTGCCGTTTCCATCGGCAATAAAGACAATGTCCCTGTCGACCGCCATTCCCAGGGGAAGGATTCCGTAATGGAAAGCTTTTCCTGGCCGGATTTCGGGAAGAGGAGCCGAATGACCATTCCCGGCAACCACGACAGCCTGACCGGGAAGGACCACCTGGTTGACCAGATCTTTCCCCCCGGAAACAGGAACCGTCATGCTTTCTCCTGATATATTCAGGAAGACCACCTCGTGCCGCGTATCGGAAAGAAGAAGGTTGTTGCCCCAGAAGGACATCGCCACCGATTCAATATCAAGCTGGGAGGCATACTGCGGGGATGATGACGGATAGAAGAGATGCTCGCGGGAAGCACCCCAGGAGGACTGGGAAGGGAACAGGAAAGAGAGAGAGCCCAGGAAAAGGGCAATGATGGCACGACACGGACTTTTCCTGACGTTCTTCGACAAACCTGCTTTCATGTTTTACCTCCCAAAGATCCGCCAAAACCGTTCAATTGATCAATTATGAACAGCCTGCACCGCCCATCTGGCGCGCAGGCCGCAAAACACGCCAGGGAATTCCCTTCTATCTCAAGCCTTTTTATAGGGAAAAGTCAATCCATTCCACCACAGATCACTCGAAAACCGGCTTCACTCCCACCACAGCCACCGGACCCGACAACCAAAACTGATTTCCGAAAGAGGACCTGCAAAGGGATCTCAGAGAGAAACTCCCGATTTTTTAGACCAATCGAGTCACGTGTCCTTCCCGGAGAAGAATCCCAAACACTGATCTTCCGAAGAGTCTGGGCGATGGACAGGATACCATGCGCCACCTTCAGGATAAGCCCAGCACAGGGAAAGATCCGCTGTCCCTAGCCTCTGGGCCCGAAGACCATGAGCAAAACTCCGGAAACAATCACCATAGCTCCGGCCCAGTCCCAGCGGTCCGGCCGGAATCCGTCGAGAGCCAACGCCCAAAGGATAGAAAGGATAACGAAGACTCCCCCGTAAGCGGCATAAGCCCGACCGAAAGGAAGGGGTTGCCAGGTGACGACGACTCCATACAGTCCCAGGATGGCAAGACCTGCTCCTCCCACGAGGAAAGAACTTCCTTCTCTCATCCATTTCCAGACCAGATAGCCTCCGCCGATTTCACAAAGACCTCCCAGCAGCATGAGTCCGATGATCCGAAATGCCAGCACGATATTTCCTCCTTTACGGTAGCAATCGAATCCCTTTATTTCTCTTTTGAAACATTGTGAAAAGTCTAAAAAGGAAATGAGCAAAATGCCATTGGCCAAGTGGCCATCTCTTGATGAGGCAGAAAAACGGGTGCAGAACATTGTCTTCCGCAGCCCGGGATCAGAAGCTAAAGACATCGCCACGGGAAGGGTCAGGAACGCTGATTCCGGCCGAACAGGCCGGAAAAGGTCATGAAGACAGGCGTGGGACCCGATCCCGTTCCCTGAAGGGCGAGCTTTGCCGCGCATCTGATCAATTGGCAAAGACCAGACACGAAGCTTAGAATGGCAGGAACCCTTCCACATCTGAAAGGATGCCCGCATGTCGCCACCACCACTTAGCAAGTCCCTGAAGGTCTTATTTCTGTCCGTCGGCCTGATTTTTCTGGGAACAGTCCTGGTTCTTGAGTTTCAGGCATCTTCGCCCAAAGGCAGGATTGAGGGAGGCACGCTTCAAAAGGCCGAAAAAAGCCTGGACAACAGAATGGGCGAGAAGATCCATGCCCTCAACATGACGCTGAAGGAGCAGGAGCACCTGCCCAAAGACCTCTTCATCTCCCACCAGGTCCGCTATGAAGGACAGGTCTTTCAGGCCACCGTCGACAGCGAGTGGGACACACTCCCCAAAAGGATCAAGGGGCAAATCCTGAAAACAATCCTTGAAAACTACAGGAGCTCAAGACAGCAGCGCCTGAAGGAAACGGGAGAACCAACAATCATCTTTGTCGAGGGCAACAAAAAAGTCGCCGTTCACACCATCCTCGAGGATATTATCCACTGACCGGGTCAAAAAGATCGAGAACGACAAAAGAGATGCCCGAAAATCCTTTTGCCCATGACCGGAAGTCCTCCATGATCTCTCCCGGATCGGAAACGCCAGGAGGATAGCCGGTCCTTAGTGCCCCCCGAACGACCGGCGCCCCGAGCTCGTCTTCAAAAACAACCGCCCGGACAAGACGCCCCTTCGGGGAGCGGTCCATCTTGAAACGGATGGCGACAATCCTGGAAAATTCAATGTGCAGGTGCCAGTCGGATCGCTCAATCGTCAGATAGGATTCTCCGAGCTCAAAGGTTTTTGCCTCCCCCGGAAACAGCTCGGCGACCGCGCCGGAGGATCGGACGGACAGGAGTGCCTGTTTTTCCAGAAACAGCTCAGAGAGGAGGTTCTTGATAAAAAGACCGGAAGGTTTTTCCGGTCCGATGGGCCCCATTTCATCCATTCATACATCCTTTTCCATTGTTTTTCATATGGTTAAATATTCTCAAAACAATCCCGGGAAGGGGATTGCCTCATCGGCTCTTTCACTCTATAATGGCGCTTCTGTCATTCGTTGGTCCCATCGTCTAGTGGCCCAGGACGCTGGCCTCTCACGCCGGAGACACGGGTTCGAACCCCGTTGGGACCACCAAAATCTCAAAAAGCCCGTTCACACACATGGTCGATAGCACAGTTGACCGGCCATATTCCGTCTTGCCGACACCACCACATTACCCGATGGACTAACATTGCCCAAGACTCCAACGATAGAAGCTGTCCTTTTTGACCTTGACGGGACCCTTGTCGATTCATTTGCACCGATTCTCCTGTCCTTCAACCAGACCTTGTCCGAACTGAAAACCGATATCGTCCTGACCCATGAAAAGATGCTTGACCTTGTCGGCTGCTCGCTTGATGATTCCTTTCGGAAACTGCTCCCGGAGGCAGACGTTGAAAAGGCCTCCGACCGGTTCAGGGAAATCTATACACCACTCGCCGAAAGTCAGACCCGGCTCATGTCGGGGGCCCGGGAGCTTTTGTCTTTCCTCAAAGAGGCAGGAATCCCCTGCGCCGTTGTCACCAACAAAATGGGAGAGGAGGCCCGGCTCATCACAAGCTCTCTCGGGATTTCCCCCCCTGCCCTTTTCACCCTGGGAGAAGGAGACGGATTTCCCGAAAAACCGGCCCCTGACATGCTGATCGAAGCTCTTTCAAGGATCGGGGTCTCCCCCGGCAACGCCCTGTTTGTGGGAGACTCCCCCTGGGATTTCCACGCCGCAAGGGCAGCCTGTGTCCCTGTCTGCCTGATGCCGACAGGGACACATCACCGCCAGGCTCTGCAAGCCCTCTCTCCCGACTGGCTTCTTGAAAATCTTGAAGAGCTTCATCGTCATCTGATCGACAGCTCAAGTTCTTAATGACCACCCAATCCCGGGGCCGGCATCAATCCCGGGTTGGAGTTCAGCCCCGGCATCCCTCCTGTCTGCTGCTCTCTTGTCGGCCATGTGTGCAAATGATTGAAATCGCCGGCATCAATAACAACAAGTCTCAAGAGATGGTCGCCGTCGGGAACCGGCCGGCGCATTGCCATGACCTTCCCGATAGCGGTCACCCGTTGCCCCGAAGACAGGGCAAAGCGGTTGATCGGTTCATCAAAGCGCAACAGGACAAGCCCCGAAGGAGCCATGGACTTTTCAGGTCGCATGTCATTATTCAACGGGTACAGGTTAATCTCCATCAAACCCCGGTCTTTCGTGTTCCGGATCTCCTCGATGGTTCCGCCAACCAAAACGGTTTCTCCGGCAATCTCCCGGTAGTCCCGGACAATCGACGAAGGGTCAAGGTTCGTGACAACCCCTGAAAGCTGCTTTTCAGTAAAGACCGGAGGGTCAAGAAACGCGCAGGCTCCCAGCGATACAAGAAGAAGGAACGCAGCGAACCATTCGCATTTTCGGACAAAACACCTATCCATCAAGACTCTCCTTTTGAACCGGCCCGGAAATTCGGGTATAATCGTCAAAGATATTGTTTCAGAAGAAACTTCCGGAACCAAATCCAACCGAACGATTTCCAGGAAGGATCCCACCCATGTTCTCCGCAAGCTGGCTTCAAAGCTCTTCCTCAAGCGACCATCTCTTGAGGGCCCCACTTGACTCATCCCACAAGATTCCCGAGGGAACCGCCTGGAAAAAGCCTCTGGATTTCATCAGGGATGAAACCCGACTGACTCTCTGGCCGGTCGATCCGTATCGCATCTTTGCCTCCGTGAGGATCGCAAACTCCGATCAAAGGATCAACTCCCGGATACTGACATCACTGACCATCCGGGTTCTTGATATTACACATTCTCCCTACGCTTCGGGAGACGAGTTTGAGGACCAGACCAACCAGCACCACTGGGAAAGCCTCTTCGGCACCGCAAGCTACACCTTCGACATTGCCCTGGCGGGGGCAAGCTCCTGGTACATCCCCCTCTGGGATTCAGAGCGGATATTCACGGCCTTTCTGGGCGGCTTCCCAGCGGAGACACCGGAAGTGTTCCGTCCTGTCCTGAAGTCCAATGTCATCAGGACACCCTCCGGAAAGATCCATCCCGGGCCCGGCGCCCTGCATCATCACGTTGGCAGGGAGCGGAAGGAAATCGTTCCCATAAGCCCCAGCAACTTTTTCCTGAAGGGTCTGTCAGGAACCGACACCTTTCACCGCTTTCCCGGAAGCTCAGAGAGCCCTATTTCCTCCGGACAGAAAAAAAGCCCAGCAAACTCTTCAGAATACAGGAGTCGCACATGAGTCTTTACGAACGTTTCCGGACCATCTTCCTGGCCAATGCCAACACCGTAGCCGACCATCTTGAAGATCCTGCTGCCATGATTGCCCAGCAGATGAGAACCCTGGACGACAAGCTCCAGAAAGCCCAGGGAGAGCTCGTCAAGGCTGTGGCCGAGATCAAGCTTCTGGAACAGAAGATCCGCGATGACGAGGCCCAGGTCGCACTCTATCAGGAGAGGGCTGAAAAAGCCGTCAAGGCAGGCAATGATGATCTGGCCAAGAGAGCCCTTGTGGAAAAGAGCCGCCTTTCGGCCGACCTTTCCGAGATGACACGTCAGAGGGACGAACAGCAGAAAGTCGTCTCCGAAATAGAGGGCGATCTTTCAAAGCTCAGGGAGATGCACGACGAGTTTGCTCGCAAACAGTCCCTGCTTTCATTGCGTGAAGAGCGGGCACAGGCCGCACAGGAGATCAACAGCATCCGTGCCGAAATCGATCCGGGCCATCTGGGCTCTGAAATGAAACGGATGACCGACAAGATCGACATGATGGAAGCACAGGCCCAGGCGACCAGGGAGATTGCCGACCGGCAGTCCGGCGCCGACCTGGATACCGCCTTCCGGGAGCTTGACAAAAAGTCCCCGGATATCGACTCCGAACTTTCAAATCTCAAAAAAACCCTTGGTGCCCCCTGATATGCAAGAGGGAAACCATCGCCTGACTGTTCATCTTAAAAGACCACTGGCCGCATTTCTTCTCTTCGTCCTTTCCTTTCTGGTAGCACCGTCTGCCATGGCGGCGCAAACCTTTGAGGACGGCCTGTCTCTTTATCACCAGGGGAATCTTGAGGCGGCTTTCAACGTCTTCCGGGACCTGCATCAAAGCCATCCAACCGGTACGGGAAAGCTTCTCTATTTCATGGCCCTTTCCTCAAACAGGCTTCACCGGCACCATGAAGCATTGAAATACCTCGATGCGGCAATACAGGCCAACCCTTCCCTTTCCTTCGCCAGAAACAAGGCTCATGTGGAAGCGCTGAGGAGCAGGCTGGTCCGGGAAACCAGCCAGTTCTCTCCGGATGCTTCAAGGAATCAGTTGATGCCACAATCCTCCCCGCTTTCAACCCTTTCTCCCGAACCGTCCCACGGAGGCCATTCGACCTTGATGATTGCAATCATAGTAGTCTTTGCCATCGCCCTTTTGATCTTTGTCGCCGGTCGATTGGGCGAGAAGAAAAAAAGCGAGTTGCAAAACCGGACCAAACGACAGATGGAAGAGACGGGAGCCCGGCTGATTGCCGCCATCGACAAGCTCAGGGAAGAGAAGAGCTACTACCTCCTCGACCATCCGGACCAGAAAAATCTCCTGGAAAAGGCGTTTTCCAACCTGGACACATCCTACGTCCGGGTTCTGACGATCATGAAAGAAGCTGATACCCAGGGAACCGACTGGGAAGACAGAAGCAGGCGCTTTGAATCGGCACTCGCTCCGGTCGATGAAGCCATCCGGCAGATCCGTTTCATCATGGAGCCGGGAAGCGCATCTCTCCCCCCGTCGGGAGAAGCTCCGGCGGCTCCGTCCGTCAATATGAACCCGAATGCAGAAAACCAGCCGCTTACAGGGGGATCGGATCCGTCAAAGTGTATCTTTGACGGGAACGACGCAACCAACGGCAGAACGATTTCCCTTGAACGGGACGGAAAGGTCGCCTTTGTGCGGGTCTGCCCCAAATGCCTGTCGGAAATGGAAAACAATTATCAGAAAACAGGGAACTATGCGCCGCCCCAAAACGCCTTTGCCGGGGGTGGAATGGGCTTTATGGGCGGTGGAATGGGGTTTGGCGACATGATGCTCATGGACTGGATGATGCATTCCGGAGAACGCCCAGAGGTCAACAACTATTACCAGTCTCCCGAGTCTGGCGCCTGGCAGGGTGGAGACGATCATGGACGGGAAGATCGCACAGGGTCCATTGGCGAAGCTAACGACCGCAGCTGATGCGCATCCTGTTTTCGGCTTCCAACGGTCTTGGTCTCGGACATCTCAACAGGCTGCTCTCACTGGCCCTGGCCATCAGGAATGCGGAACCGGGCCATGAGATCCTGTTTCTGACCAATTCGGAGGCGGGCCCTTTCCCTGAGGAATTTCCTTTTTTCACAATCCGGATTCCGGGGAAATCCCGGGCAAAAAAATCCGGACTGACCTTGAAATCCTATATCCAGACGGTACGCCCTCTTTTCTGGCAGGCGGTCGCGTCGTTCGATCCTCACGTTCTTGTTGTCGATACTTTTCCGGAAGGTCCCGAAGGAGAGCTCAGGGCCATTCTGGAATGGCCGATCAAAAAGATCTTCATCTTCCGGGAAATCGATCCGGATCGCTGGCCAGAAGACCAGTACAGCTCCCTTCTCTCCCCCTTTCACAAGATTCTTGTTCCTCACGCCCCAGGAGAGGTCCCGCTTCCGTCTTTCTTTGAGACGGACCCAAGAGTGCACTTTATCGGTCCTGTTACGGCCCCTGTGCCTGTTCACTCCCGGGAAGAGGCCAGGTCCCTTCTCGGAATCGATGAAGACCCAACCTTTCTTGTCACTCTTGGTGGAGGGGGCGACCCGGACTCCGTCTTCTTATCTGAAAAGGTAGCCAGTTTTTTAAAAAAACGGGAGATCTCATTTCGCATTGCAACGGGACCTTTGGCGAGGGTCCCGGCGAACCAGGATTTTCCGCGGGAAAAGCTGCTGTCCGTATGGCCACTCAAACCATGGCTTGGGGCTTTTGATGGTGTTATCTCTTCCGGAGGCTATAATACCTTCCATGAGGTGATCGAAGCGGGGATCCCTGCGCTGTTCATCCCGTTTCAAAGGGCGCTGGACCCGCAGAAGAACCGGATTTTGAGGGCAGTCTCAAATGGGTTGGCCTTTTCCGCAAAATCTTCGGCTCCTCATCTGGTCATGGAGGCGCTCTCGCATTTCCTGGAAAACAGGTCCGCTCTTTTTCAGACGTTAAACAGAACGCCCAAAAGGGTTATGAACGGTGCCTCTTCTGGAGCAGCGATCATCCTCGACCATCCACTCAATGCACCAAAGGGGATATAAAACTTGGACCGATTATTGAACAGGAAGATGCTGAGGGAAAATCTTCGTTTTATTTTTTTCATGATCTTTTTTCTGCCGTCAATAGACGCCATCACTTCTGTACCAACTCTTTGGGCAGAGGAAAGATCGCCCTCGCTCAGAAGCGTTTTGGTGCAATCCGTTTCCGGAATCTACCTGACCCATATTCCTGGGGCTTTTACCATTTCGGCCATTTCAGCCAAGAAGGGACTTCTTTATCGGGGAGAGATTTCTGATCCGACGGGATACGTTCATATTCTTTCTTACCAGGGACCAGGCAATGAACGGGTGATCAGGCAAAAAGGCAAGTCGCGAATCTCTTTTGTTCTTTCACCTTTTCAGAAAGATCAGGTCGACGGATTTACCTTTGAGACCCAAACGGGTTGTTTCACCCTTGTCGTCTGGCAAAGCCCCCCCAAAAAACTGCCCATTATCCATTTGAACGGATACACCCCCAAAATCACCAAAACCCCTCTTGTTTTTTGCGGACACAACCACAGCATCCGACTTGAGTGGCAGGGACATCTGCCCTCCGCCAAAGGCTCTTGAGCCTTCTCCCTTGATTCGGTACACTAGCGGTTCCCCACACATGCCGGAGTGGCGAAATAGGCAGACGCAAGGGACTTAAAATCCCTCGGCCGCAAGGCCATACCGGTTCGATCCCGGTCTCCGGCACCAAGTAATACAAACACTTTATAGCCATATCCCAAAAATCTCTTCAAATATTCTATGGAATTTGTGGACATTTAAAATTTGACAAACACCTTACCTAGCGCATAATCGAAATAAACGAAACTCGGTTTCACAAGTTCGGATCTAATTTAGCCAATCATCGAGACGAGGTGCAAAATGCCGGCAACTGTTAAGAGACACTCCCTGCAACCTTACAAGGCTAACAGCCATGTTGAGTGTGAAATGAATAGAATCAAGTCAATGCTCAGGGCGGAAGTCCTTATCAAAAAACCGTCCCCAAAGATTGTATCTTCCGGCGGAGAATCCATCGTATTACCTGAGCCGCTTTTCGAATTATTGCAAGAAGTGGTTGAAATTCTTGCTAAAGGGGATGCTGTTTCTATCGTCCCTGTCCATAAGGAACTCACCACGCAACAAGCCGCCGATTTGTTGAATGTGTCTCGCCCCTATCTTGTCTCTCTTTTGGAAAAGGGTGAAATCCCATTTACAAAAACAGGAGGGCATCGTCGGATAAAATTCGCCGATCTCATGGGATACAAGAACAAACGCGATGAAGAACGTAGAAAGAAACTTGCGGAATTGACCAAATTGAGCGAGGAATATGGCCTCTATGAATAGTGGACGTTTTTATTAATGTCCTCCTTTTCGGTTGTCATTGACGCATGCGCTCTTTTTCCACTTACCCTCCGCGACACAGTATTGCGGGCCGCAGAAAAAGAGCTTTTTCGGATTCATTGGTCTTCCGAGATATTGGATGAGGTAGAAGGTAATCTTGTCTCGTCAGGAAGAACCGTTGCGGACAAAGCCCGAAACTTAATTCATATAATGTCGGAGGCTTTTCCAGAAGCGTTAGTAGAGGGATATGAAGATCTTATTCCGGTAATGGGAAATAGTGAAGAGGATAGACACGTTCTAGCAGCAGCAGTTCGTTGTAAGGCACAATCCATCATCACAATGAACCTGAGACATTTTCCTCCTGACTCTCTCGCCAAATACGATGTTGAAGCTCAACACCCAGATGGGTTTCTTTGCGACCTTTTGGATCTTAATAAAGAACTCCTTTGTCAGATCATTCAAGAGCAAGCGGCAGATATGAAGATACCACCAATGACTCCATTGAATTTGTTAGATTCTCTCCACAAGACCGTCCCATTGTTTTCCAATCGCATCAGAGATTTGTTGATTGGATAGCCATTACATGACGGAGAGAATTATTCCCCTCGCCTTCCCGTAAAAAATTACCCCGAACCTACATAAGACAGGCCGGCAAAGCGAAATACCCCTAACAACCAAGAAAGGCTGATGGAAAAACTGTTGGAGGGTAGAAGAGAAAACCCAGATTATTCGTCAACACCTTCCACAGTGGGTGTAATCTTGTTTAAGGATTCTCCTCTTTTTTAACTTTCCCCTGATTTCAGGTCAGGAAATTTATTTTGGAGGACAAATGAATGGAAACAACGTTCTCGCACCGGTATTCGACCGGTTTGTCGAGTATCTTGAACGGCGTTTCAAACGCGGCGCAAATATGACCGAGGACGCACTAGTAATCCCAAAAAGGGGCTAGACGATTTGTCCAAACTCAGGACGGGATCAAGCTTAAGCATGGACACTCAATATCTTTCAAAGCGTTCCTCCACCCTTCGGAAAAATGCAGGAGAAGTGGCATCTTGCATAGTCACCTCGTTGTACTCGCTTGAACTTTCCAACGCCCATCGTTTGTGCGTCTTCGGGGTTAGTCCAGCCATCAGTAAGACCTCTTAACGATTCCTCCCGAACATGGAACAATTCTGGAACACCTGAGATGAAAAAATGGGAATTTTGATGAAATAATATGACATAACAAATCATTGCCATTTAATTATTTTATGATATTCCCCCTTCGGATTCCTGGCTCCATTTCGGACTTAAAATCCCTCGGCCGCAAGACCATACCGGTTTGATCCCGGTCTCCGGCACCAAGTAATACAAACACTTTATAGCCATATCCCAAAAATATAATGCTCCCCGAAAACTGGACATTGTGATAAGGTGGAATCCAACACTATCCATAAAGGATGACCGTTTCATCAACCAAATCGAAGGTTCTTTCCGGCGATCAAGAAAAGGAACAATTGTGGGCTATGGTTTGCTCAAATTTCCGAAGGGAAATTGGTAAAAAAAGGCGCCGTGTCGAGGTTCTCCTCAAACCTGCTGGTATCGACGCAGTCACGGCGTACTCCAATTTTAGAATGAATAATCATTTAGGTCAATTTCTGATCTTACCGCACTTTAGGACTTGCCCCAAGGGCTCGCCCGCTCAGTACAGTCCAGCATTTGTTGAGTGGATAGTGAAGCAATATCGGAGCGATTCGGAGTTTTTCTTTAAGACAAGATCAAAGCATCTCTCAAGCCGCACTCACATGCACGTCCACATGGATTCCGACCTTCGAAAGCATCTTCACTAGGGCATCGATACTGAACTTTTGGATCTTTCCCTGAAGCAGATCGTTCAAACGGGGCTGGGTAATTCCAAGTTTTTTAGCCGCTTCTCTTTGGCTCAACTTCGATCTCTCAACAAACCGTTCAACTTCGATCATCAATCGAGACCGGATCAGGAGATGTTCCGCCTCAGTGTCCGAAAATCCCAGATCTTTGAAAACATTCCCCGACCCTTCTTCCCACTCCGGATTCATATCCGTCCCCCCTTTAAAACCTGGTTCAATCTTTCCCGAGCTAACTCAAGATCACGCTGGGAAGTCTTTTGAGTTTTCTTCACGAACGAGTGAAGAATATACAAAGCCTCCTCAAACTGTGCGACATAGATGATCCGATATTCGTTCTCCGCATGGATGCGGATTTCACGGATACCGGGACCAACCCCATGCAAGGGCTTCCAGTCTTTCGGATCGAACCCTTCCTGAAGGCGATAGATTTGGTGTCCGGCTTCTCTTTGAGCCATTCTGGAAAAATGTTGCTGAAGATCTTTTTTCGCACTCCCGATCCAAATCACTCGCTTCATAGGGCAATGATATCAAAATTAATATCTAAATCAATGGGCCAATCGAAATGTTCATGAAGATTTTTCAGGTAAATTCTAGCCTGAAAAATCATGGGACACCTTGGGACAATTTTGGGACGCTCAGGATGAAAAATCCTGTGTGAACAGAAAATCACTATACATCACAACATATTGATATTTACGAATTGTCACGAAATGCTCTGTGAGAAAACAGGCCATTAATCGGACTTAAAATCCCTCGGCCGCAAGGTCATACCGCTTCGATCCCTGTCTCCGGCACCAATAATGAAGCCATTTCTAAAAAACTCCAAACTTTATAATTGTTGGTCCAATGACTTCGGAAAGAGATATTGTTTTTTATCCCCATTCTGGAGGCAGTATGGCTTCGATCTCCCGACGTGGCAATCTTCAATGGCGTGTTCGGGTCCGAATCAAAGTCTACCCTGTGCAAACATGGACCTTTGAAACAAGGACCGATGCGGAAGCCTGGACCAAGATCACCGAGTCAGAGATGGTCCGGGGCGTGTTCATCTCCCGGAAAGGAGCAGAAAACACATCGTTGGCCGAAGCTCTTGAGCGGTACGAACGGAAGAATGAGACCAAAGATGTCTGATCGGAAAACGGCGAGAAAATGTGACCGCTGAGCGATGGGGTGGCGAAGGTGCAAAGGAACCATCGAATTTTCCGGGAGGATTGTGATACATTTGGGATGAAAATATGGGATTAGCGATTGTTATCAAACCTTATATTGTCGCCCTGGAGTAGACCATGATCAGAAAAATGCGGCTTGAGCATTTCATGAGCATAAAAGAAGCCTCTCTGAATCTTGGGATGACGAATGTTCTTGTCGGTCCCAACATGTCGGGCAAAAGCAATCTGATCCAAGGACTCATGTTCCTGACCGAAACTGCTGCATTTGGCCTTCACCAAGCATTGAGCAATCGAGGAGGCTTTCCGGAAGTTATCTGGAAGGGCTCAAATGCCAACGATATTGCTTTTGGGTTAACGATTGAAGCTCCATCCTTCGGGGAGACCGCCAAAGCAAAGCGGTTCGAATACGAACTCGTCATTAATGGGAATCCCTTGGATCCCGCCGGATATGCGAGCGTCCAGCACGAAAAGTTGTGGATCTTGACCCAAGAGGAAGAAAAGATTCCTCTGATCGACATAGAGAACGCGAAGGGGGACTTCCGTTTTACAAATGGCAAAGTCATTTCCGAGATCTCCGGATCCTCCTATGCCCCTCTTGGGTACAGCATTCCAGGATGGGAAGGAATGGAGTTCAAGAACTATCTTCTTTCCTGTCGGTATTACAATTTGCTGCCTTCCGCCATGAAGGCCATCAATCCGGCCCAATCCCAAAAGTACCTGATTTCGAATGGCAGCAACTTCTCGAGCTGGCTGATGACGCTCCAAACGGCCTATCCGGAAGAGTTCCGAAGATTCAAGAAAGTCACTACGGACGTCTTCCCGGACTTGGAAGAGATTATGGCCCCACCCACCCAATTCGGGACAACGTATGTTTCGACTAAAGAAAAAAATCTTATCAGGAATGTCCCTCTTGCGCGCATGTCGGATGGAGAGGTCGTTTTCATGGCATTGCTGTCCTTATTGTTTGCACCTGCCGATCTTGGTGCCCCCCTTCATTGCTTCGAAGAACCGGAAACCCATCTGCATCCGAGACTGATCGAAATTCTGATGGAGATTCTTCACCAACATCAGGCCGAAGGAAAGGAACGCCAGTTCGCTCAAATTTTTATCGCGACACATTCCCTTCATTTGATCGACAATTGCCATCTTTCCGATCTCATTTTTGTTGAAAAGAAAAATGGATCGTCAACCTATACAAAACCCGAAACAAAGAAAGGCTTACGCGAACTGATCGAAAGCGACGAATTGGGATTGGGAGATCTCTGGTATTCCGGCGCTCTGAAATCGGTTTGACGGTTCATGGCGGCCTATGGATTGATCGTCGAGGGTGTGTACGACAAGGAAATTCTGGAAGAATTTATCCTGAAATATTCAAACGACAGAACCGAACAATCGGATGTATCGATCGAAACACGGATCTGCGGTGGAGGATCGAAAGTCTTCAAACAATTCCCGGGATTTCTGAAGGAGTATGAACTCTCCCGCCACTAAGCTGACGCTGTAGTGGGGGTTTCCGATCTCACGAGCGGATGTTCCTCTTTCGCCGAGGATGCGCGAAGGCGTTTGGGCCTTTGCGTCTTATGCTCCTCTCCGGAGGC
>JAPTWQ010000010.1 GCA_028064945.1 Nitrospiraceae bacterium
AATGGTGGAGGCGGCGGGAATCGAACCCGCGTCCGGAAACAGTCCGCGAAGAATCACTACATGCTTAGCCCTTTTTTTTGTCTGGCCACTAGAGGGAGAAAGGACACACCCTTTTCGCCGCGAGCCTGGATTAGTGTCGCTAGCGGAACCCAGGCAGGTTCCGGAAGCCATCCTGTCATCTCGACGCCTCCGGACCAGGACAGGCACTGGTACCGGTAGACGCTAGCTCACCTGACTTTTAAATCAGGCAGCAAGTGCCATTTCGTTGTTGGCAGTTGTGTTGTTTCCCGGATGATTTACGAGGAGCCAGGAGTCCTCGGCATGCGATTCTTGCTTTCTCATCCCCGTCGAATCCAGTGCGCCCCCGGATAATCAATCAAAAATACCAGAGAAGCTGGATCAGGATGGTGGAACAAAAAATTATATCACTCTATGGGTATTTTAGCCAAGCCCCCACCATAACCCCATAACCTTCAGGAAGGACCCCTTTTAGAACTTCGGAAAGCTCGCTCAATATCCCGGTGGGCTTCCCTCTCCCGGATGGCCTCCCGTTTGTCGCCCTGAGTCTTTCCTTTTGCCAAAGCGATCTCGGCCTTGAAACGACCCGCCGAAGTCACATAGATCCTGGTTAGAATAATCGTATATCCCTTGATCTTGACCAAGCCCATAATCCGCTTGATCTGTTTCTTGTGGAGCAGAAGTTTGCGCTTCCTGAGAGGCTCATGATTCAAAAAGCTTCCCGCAGAATAAGGACCGATATGGAGCTGATGGACGAAAGCCTCCATATCGTCGATCCGAACAAAAGCGTCCCCCAGATTCGAGCGGCCTTCACGAAGAGCCTTGACCTCCGTTCCCAGAAGCACCAGTCCCGCCTCAAAACGCTCAAGAATCTCGTATTGAAAGCCGGCCCTTCTATTATTGGCAACGGTCTTGCCTGAAGGAGCCTTAGGGGGAGTTGCCACTGAGAGCCCTCCTCATCGGCTCCATCACTTCTTGGACGGTTTCTTCGAAGCCTTTGCTCCTCTTGGATCTTTCCATTCTTTTTCCACCAGACCTTCGAGAAGATGAACGAGAAGACGAATGCCAACCCCGACATTCCCCTTTGGTTTATAGGGCTCGTCCGATTCCACCCAGGCTGTTCCGGCAATATCCAGATGAAGCCATGGACAATCGTCCACAAAATGGGAAAGGAAAGCCGCGGCAGTGATTGTTCCGGCACCACGCCCACCCACATTCTGCATATCGGCAATCGGACTTTTGATCTGCTCGTAATACTCCTCAAACAATGGAAGCTCCCAACCTCTTTCACCGGAGACCTCTCCCGCCTCAAGAGCTCTTGCCACAAGATCCCGATTATTGCCCAGAACCCCGATCGCATGGGATCCAAGTGCTACGGTAACGGCACCCGTCAGGGTGGCAAGATCAATCGTCAGTTCAGGATGAAAGGTCTTGATCCCCCAGGACAGAGCATCTGCCAGGATCAGACGACCTTCCGCATCGGTGTTGATCACCTCGATTGTCTTTCCATTGAAAGCGGTCAGAACATCGCCTGGCTTGTTTGCAGTTCCACTCGGCATATTTTCAGTGGCAGGCATGATCCCGACAATATGAAGGGGAATATCCAGATCAGCGCAGGCCATCATTGTTCCCAAAACAGCCGCTCCACCGGACATGTCACCCTTCATCGCCTCCATCTTCTCGGCAGGCTTGAGTGAAATGCCACCAGAATCAAAGGTCAGGGTTTTCCCCACAAGCAGAACAGGGTTTTTATTGATGGCTTTTTTGGGTTTGTACTCAAGCCTGATCAGACGGGCAGGTTCAAGCGAACCCTTCGCAACTCCGGCCAGGGCACCAAGTCCCATTTGGGAAATCGTCTGAAAGTCATAGCTGACAAAAGAGATCTTTCGGGCAGCGGCTTCCTTTGCAGCGGTCTCCGATATCATGGACGGAGTGGCCACATTGGCCGGATGGTTGCCCAGATCGCGGGCGAGATAAACACCCCTGACTACCGCTTTCGCGACCGAAATTCCCCGGCCATGCTTTTTCTCTCCCTCTTTTGAGGAGGCAATCCAGAGCGCTTCCAGTGGTTGGGCCGAAACCTTGGATTCATCCTTGTCCTTTCCGGCTGTTTTATAGAGATCAAACCGGTAAAGGGCAAGCAACGTCCCTTCAACAACCGCTTCCGATGAAAGGGCAACATCTTTCAAAGCACCCGAAAGGGTTGAAAGAAGTGTCTTGATCCGACGCTTGGAAGCAGCCTTGGCAACCTGACCGGAGACCCGTCGAAGACCTTCTGTCGTCAGGGAATCACGATTCCCCAAACCCGCCAGAACAAGATTTTGTGGTGACATTTTCCCGAGCGTCGGGAGGATCATGACATCTCCCCGCTCACCACGGAAGACACCCTCATCAAGGATCCTGGAAAACTCCCCCGACAAAGCCGCATCAATTTTCTTCTTGAGATCCCCGACGACCCGGCCGTCATCAAAAACACCCACCACAAGCCCCATTGCCGGGTGCACCAGGGGATCTCCCGTCATCGTTTCTATTTTGACCAATTCAGGATCCACGCAGACACCCCTTCCCCAACCTTCAAAAAGGTTAACCCAAGAGTATTATTGTCGTTTTATTTTCCAACATCAGAACAGGAGTCATTATCGCTCCACTTCCCCCGGCACGCAAGGGAGACAGGATGCTATTTTTTCAAATACTCCAACGGATCAGAGACACCCGCCTCGGAAAAGCCCCTGAGCCGCAAAAGACAGCTGTCGCAATGACCGCAAGCATCTGTTACTCCCTGATAACAGGACCATGTGTGGATGAACGGCACCCCCAGCCTGAGACCTTCCTGAACGATCCGGGATTTGCGAAACGTAATGACCGGCGTCACGATGCTGATATCGGCATCAGGCTTTGTTCCCTGCCGGATGGCCTCTGTAAATGCATCGTAAAAGACCCTCCGGCAATCAGGATAACCGGATGAATCCTCCTCTACCGCCCCGATATAAATCCGGTTGGCCCCCCTGATCTCGGCCAGTGAGGTTGCCGTTGCCAGAAAATGGGCATTCCGGAAGGGAACATAGGTCACCGGTATCCCCTCCCTGTCCAAGGATCCTTCCGGCAGGGAAATCGAACTGTCCGTCAGGGCAGATCCCCCAAAAGAAGACAGAGACGGAAGATCCGTCACCTGGAAATCCGTCACATTCCAGAATTGACAAAGTGCCCTAAAAGCCGATTCCTCCCGTCGCTGGGCCCGGGCTCCATAACGGATATGCAGAAAGGACACCCGCTCATTTTCCGACAGGGCAATCGCCGCGGTCACAGCACTGTCCATTCCACCGCTGACCAGAACGACAGCTCCCGAAGATTTTAGCCTGGACATGAACACTCCCTTTTAAAATGATCCGGGGGCGACGGGGCCATCAGACCCCCTTCGCCTTTGGATCAAACAGAATTTTATGAAGCTGTATCTGTATTCTGAAACGTCTTCTGGATTCAAGCACCC
Source organism: Nitrospiraceae bacterium (assembly GCA_028064945.1). The sequence goes on from JAPTWQ010000010.1 coordinate 3,506, forward strand.
ATTGCCCAAGCTCTTTTGGATCAACCAGATCGAAAACCGGAGAAACGGTCACAGGAGTCTCGGCAGGCAATCGCCAATCGTCAAGAGTCGATACAACCCAGTCGAAATCCTCCCGACTCTGGCACACCGCCTTGATCTCGTCATTGGATGTCAGGCTCCGGAAATGATCGGGATTCATCCACTGGCTCATCCCGGACCCGGGTGGCTTGATGTCCATAATCACATGACAGGACCTGTCAAGCCCCTCGGGAATGGGGAATCCTCCCGAAGTTTCAATCAAAACCTCATATCCTTCCCGTCGGAGACGGTTCGAAAGCTCCACAAAATCCGTCTGGACAAACGGCTCCCCCCCGGTAATCTCGACCAGATTTGTTTCCGACTTCCCCGTCTCAAGAAGGATCTCGTCCACGGTCATGTCCGTTCCACCATAAAACGAATAGGTCGTATCACACCATGTACAACGAAGGGGACAACCAGAAGTCCTGATGAAAAAACAGGGCCAACCCGAATAAAGCGATTCCCCCTGAATCGAACGAAACAGCTCGGTAATCTTCAACCTGAAGCTCCTGACCCCGTTGGACCACCTGTCTGTTGTCCGCCAACGGAATGATTGTCCATTTTTTTTCGCAGTTCCATGATCCTGCTGTTGATCAGAGCGGGGTTCGGGTAGGAGGAAATCAGGGTGGTCAACAATTCCAGCGCTTTCTGATACTGACCATCCTTTTCATCGATGGAGGCCAGATTCAGTCGGGCGACCGAAGCAAAGGTACTGTCAGGGTATCTTTTCAGGAAGGCTGCCAGTCTGACAGAGGCCCCTGAACTGTTTCCGAGAAACGCGTCCATGAGACCGAGCTTGTAACGAGCCTTTTCACCCGTGAATCCGTCGGGAACAGCACGAACCACCTTCTTGTAGAAGACCGACGCATTCCGGTAGTCTTCACGATGCTCGTAGATCCTTGCCATCAAAAGATAAATTCGTCCCTGAAACTCACTATCGAGGGAGTCAGCATCGATTTTTTCAAGGATTTCAAGCGCCTGACCAGAGCGGCTCAAGCGGTCAAGATCCCTCGCCAGAAAAAAGGAGACCTTTTGGCGAATCGCTCCTCCCTGAAGATTTTCCAGGGCTTTCATATAATCCTGGGACGCCTGACGCGGGTCGTTCTGGTAGAGATCGTCCATTCTGCCCAAGCGAAAGTAAGCCTTTCCCCTTGTCCTGGCAACGGGACTTTTCGCGATCGCCCCGGAAAAATCCTCACGGGCCCGGGCAAGATCCAGATGCTCGAGAGCGACCATACCCTGATCGTACTTTTGTTCCGCCCGATTTTTGCTGCAACCATCCTGACCGACCAATAAAAAGACCAGAAACATTGCCCAGAAGGCCCTGGACAGAATCAGGTCAAGTCGCGGGAGTCCCATCTTCCGTTTCTCCCCTGAGGGGTGCCAAGGATGCACACTGGATTTCATCTTCCGACTGAAGGTTCAAAAGTTTCACTCCCTGCGCCGTCCTGCCGGTCAAACGGATCGTCGATGTTTCAATCCTGAGCGCCTGGCCTTTCTGGGTGATCAGAAAAACATCCTCGGATCCTGTCACCTTGATGACCGAAACAACCGGACCAATCTTCTCAGCTGCCTTGAGGATCCTGACGCCCTGGCCTCCGCGACCCTGAAGCCGGAAATCCTTTCCTGTATTGACGCGTTTTCCGTAACCCCTTGCCGTAATGACGGCAACAAAGTCTTCGTCCTGAATCGTCTCCGCTCCGACAACCAGGTCATTCGGTGCCAACTTGATCCCCTTCACACCCGAAGCCGTTCGACCCATGCTGCGAAAACCCTTGTCTGGATCATCCATCGGGATCAGAATTCCCTTGCCACCCTTTGTAGCGATCAGGATATCGGTCCCCGGCTCGCCGACCATCACCTGGGCGAGACGGTCCCCCTCCTCCAATGAAATCGCTATGATTCCGCTTTGCCGGATCTGGCCGTAATGGATCAGCTGAGTCCTCTTGATTTTTCCCCTTTCGGTCACAAAGATCAGACTCTTTTCTTCCCCGAAAGAGCGGATGGAAAGAAGTTGTGTGACTTTTTCATCGGGAGCAAGCGCCAGGAGCGACCGGATGCTCTTTCCCCGGGTTGCCCGCTGACCTTCCGGAATTTCGTGAACCTTAAGACGATAAACCTTCCCGATATCGGTGAAGAAGAGAATAGTCTCATGCATTGTGGGAGACAGTGTCGAAATAACGGCGTCGTCATCCTTGAGTGTGACGCCGATTCGTCCCTTTCCTCCCCTGTTCTGGGTCGGATAGGCGTCTTTTGAAAGCCTCTTGATGTATCCCTGGAATGTCAGATTGATATAACAGGGATCGTCGGGAATGAGGGATTCGAAATCAATCTCGCCTTCATCCGGAACAATTCTGGTCCGCCTTTCATCCCCAAACTTTTCACGAAGCTCCAAAAACTCTTCTCTCACGACTCCCATCAAAACATCCCGGCTGCCAAGGATCCTTTCGAGCTCAAGAATAATTTTCCGGACCTCTTCATACTCTGCTTCAATTTTATCCCTCTCAAGGGCAGTCAGCCGCTGCAGACGCATATCGAGAATGGCACGGGCCTGAATCTCGGAAAAAGCGTAGGAGGTCATAAGCCCTTCCCGTGCGGTCTCGGGAGAGTCTGACGCCCGAATCAGCGCAATGATCTGATCCATCAGATCGATGGCACGCTTCAACCCCTCGAGGATATGGAACCTTTCCCGGGCTTTTTTGAGGCGGTAGAGGGTTCTCTTGGTGACCACATCCTGACGGAAATCCAGAAAATGCCGAAGTGCTTCCAAAAGGGAAAGGGTGACCGGCCGCTGGTTGACGATGGCGACAAAATTGACCCCGAACGAACTTTGAAGAGCGGTCATGGAATAAAGCCTGTTGATGATGACCTGAGGATTTCCGTCCCGTTTCAGATCAAGGACGATCCGCATTCCTTCCCGATTTGACTCATCCCGAATATCGGCAATTCCGTCAATTTCCTTGTCACGGACAAGAGCCGCGATTTTTTCAATGAGACGGGTTTTATTCACCATGTATGGAATTTCGCTGATCACGATCGCCTGACGGTCGGCCCTGGTACTCTCCTCCACATCAACCACTCCCCGCATCACCACAGAACCGCGACCGGTGCGGAAGGCCTCCTCTATACCCGAACGACCCATGATCAGGCCACCTGTCGGAAAATCCGGTCCGGTCACGACACGGAGAAGATCTTCCATGGAAAAAGACGGGTTATCGATCATCTCAAGCAGGGCGTTGATGATCTCCCGACTGTTGTGGGGAGGAATGTTGGTCGCCATTCCGACGGCAATACCCGACGATCCGTTCAGAAGCAAAAGGGGAAGTTTTGCGGGAAGGACTTTAGGTTCTTCAAGAGATTCATCATAGTTTGGACCGAACCCGACCGTTTCTTCCGAAAGCTCCGACATCATCTCCTCGGAAATCGCCTTCAGCCGAATTTCTGTATACCTCATGGCTGCGGGAGAATCTCCGTCGATCGATCCAAAATTTCCCTGGCCGTCAATCAATGGGTAACGAAGCGTAAATGGCTGGACAAGCCTGACCGCTGTATCATAAACCGCCGTATCTCCGTGAGGATGGTATTTACCAATCACATCACCAACGATACGGGCCGATTTTTTGTAAGCCCCCCCGGAACGGACTCCCATTTCATGCATCGCAAAAAGAACCCGTCTCTGAACGGGCTTCAGGCCGTCCCGAATATCGGGCAAGGCCCTGCCGACAATAACGCTCATGGAATAGTTCAGGTATGCGGTCCGGATTTCGGTATCAATCGCAATCGCCTGCTCAAAAGGAATCATGGCCAAGAAAGTTACTCCTTCTGGGAGAATGAATCGTCAACAAACATCAGGAATCAATCAGATATCCAGATTGGATACGTCAAGAGCAAATCGCTCGATGAATTCACGACGGGGTGCCACTGCTTCACCCATCAGGGTAGTGAAGATCCGGTCCGCTTCGACATAGTCGGGAATGGAGACTCTCAAAAGGGTCCGCCTTGCGGGATCCATTGTGGTCTCCCACAGCTGTTCGGGGTTCATCTCACCCAAACCTTTGTACCTCTGGAGGGACATTTTGGAGCGGACAGGCATCTTGATATGCTCAAGAATCTCCTTGGGCGTAAAAAAGGAGAAAACCTCCCCGGTGGACCGGTCTCTTCCCCGAAAGACGCCATCATGCGGCAACATCCCTGACAACGTCAGGATCCTGAGGGACTTCTTTCCTGAAGCCAGTTGCGCCAGGAGATGGGGATCGAGCGTCAGCCGGGATTCATATCCCAAGCTTCTGGAGGTAAAGAAAATCTTCCACCACGGCTCTCCCTCCTCGGGAACCTCAAAACCGAGCTCTCCGGAAAGCTCACCTGTGGGCTCAACCTTTTTATAGTTGGCCACAGCGAAATCCAGAAGAGACCTGGCCGCTTCCTCAGACTTCAGAAGATCGACATGAATTCCGGAAAACAGACCCAGGACCCGAATCAGGGAAGCATGCCCATAGCGCTGGGCATACCCGGCGACCTCGGATTCAAAGTTCGTCAGGATAAGAAGCTTGGCGACCGCTGCCGGTCCTTCAAGCCATTCTCCTGTCTGTGGATCCTGAAAATCCGATTTCGCGCAAGCGAGTTCGAAGGTATATTCCTCAAGTGCCTGGTCATTTAAAAGATATCGTTCCTGACGCCCGATGGAAACTTTGTAAAGAGGCGGCTGAGCGATGAAAACATGGCTGCCCTCGATCAACAGATTCATATGCCGGAAAAAGAATGTCAGAAGGAGTGTCCTGATATGGGCTCCGTCCACATCAGCGTCCGTCATGATGATGATCTTGTGGTAGCGGAGATTCTTCTGGGAATACTCTTCGTTTCCAAGGCCACAGCCGACGGCCGTGATCAGTGCCCTGACCTCATCATGGGTCACAAAACGCTCTGCCCCACCAGCCTTTTCGACATTCAGGATCTTTCCCTTCAGAGGCAAAATCGCCTGAAACTTGCGATCACGTCCCTGCTTGGCAGAGCCACCGGCGGAATCTCCTTCAACGATATAAAGCTCACATTTGGCAGGATCGCTTTCCTGACAATCCGCCAATTTGCCCGGAAGATTCGAGCCTTCAAGAACATTTTTTCTCTTTGCAAGCTCTTTGGCCTTTCTTGCCGCTTCCCGGGCCATTGCCGTCTGGATCCCCTTGTCGGCAATCTTTTTGGCAATTTGCGGAAATTCTTCAAACCGCTCCTGCATCTCCTCGGCCAGAAAGGTTTCCATAGCCCCGGCAACCCAGGATGACCCCAGCTTGGCCTTGGTCTGTCCCTCAAACTGGGGATCGGGAATGCGGACACTGACCACCGCGGTCAGACCTTCGCGAATATCCTCTCCACGAAGCTCTTCCCCCTTGTTCAGCTGCTTGTCCTTGATGAAACGGTTAATAACCCGGGTAAGAGCGGTACGGAACCCCTTGATATGGGTCCCGCCCTCTTTTGTAAAAATATTGTTCGCAAAACCGAGGATTGTCTCGTTATCGGTGGTCTCCTGATATTGGAAGGCAACCTCAAACTGGGCTCCGGTGGGAAGTTCCCGCCGGAAAAAGAGAACCTCATGGATAGTTTTCTTGTTCTCATTTAAAAACTCATTATAGGACTTGATCCCTCCCTCGAAATGGAAGGTCTCCTCCCGTAGGGATTCTTCTTCCCGAAGGACGATGGTCAGGATCGGATTCAGAAAGGCCAGCTCCCTGAAGCGATGGGCAAGAGTGTCAAAAAGGAATGTATCGGTTTCCATAATCGAAAGGTCCGGCCAGAAACGGATGGACGTTCCCCTAAGGGTGGTTGTACCGACAACGGCAAGAGGAGCAACAGGGACACCCTGATGATAAACTTGCCTGTGAAGCTTTCCTTCCTGATGGATCTCAAGTTCAAGTGTCTGGGAAAGAGCGTTCACAACGGAAACGCCCACCCCATGAAGACCCCCGGAAACCTTATAGAGGCTGTTGTTGAACTTTCCCCCGGCATGAAGAACCGTGAGGACTACTTCGGCAGCAGACCTTTTCTGTTCAGCATGGATCCCGGTCGGAATTCCACGGCCGTTGTCCATTACCGTAACGGAATGGTCCGCATGAATCGTTATGTCGATATGGCTGCAAAATCCTGCGAGAGCTTCATCAACGGAGTTATCGACAAGTTCGTACACAAGATGATGGAGTCCATCAATGCCTGTGCTGCCGATATACATACCCGGCCTTACCCGAACGGCCTCAAGACCCTCCAGAACCCTGATCTGTTCGGCTCCGTAGGCAATCACTTCTTCTTCTGGTGCCACAATACCCCCTGTTTATTGCTGTTGTGACCAAAGTGCTACCTCAGGTCAGGACTTAACCCATCGGCATCAATACATACCGGGAGTGCGGATCATCAAGAGCTCTCCAGATGACCGGCATCGAATCCTTTGCCCCATACTCCTTGCCGTAACGCACATCAAACCGGATGGTTTCCCCTGATGTCACCGCCAGAAGGACTCTCAAAAAGTCGATCTTGAAAATCAGGGAACCCGACTCTCCCCTGACAAATGCCGGAATGGTTTCAATCGATTCCCCGATTTCCTCATTCATGGTCCTCAGAACCAGGAATCGGTCATTCCAGTCAAAAATAACCTCCGGCTTCTTGTCAGAAACCACAGAAACCCTTTTCAGGGCGCTATCCAGGGATTCCCGGGAAATCTCCACCCCAACGGTGAAGTCCTGGGGAAACGCCTCCTTGTAGTTCGGGTAGGGAGTCGACAGGAGCCTTGCAAAGTAGTAGAAGCGTCCCCATCGAAAAGTGATGTATTTGGGGTTCAGGACGATTTCGATCGACATGTTCGGATCCTTGGCATCAAGCTCAAGCACATGCGCAAGCTCCTGGAGGTTTCTTTTTTTCAGGATAAAACGGCTTTCCGACTGCCCTGTCACCGAACCGCCCGCATCTTCACCCAACAAAATGACCCCATGATGTAGACGATGTCCGTCGGTACTGACCATGTTCAGGATCGGCTGACCTTTGTCCCCCAGCTCACGGGTCAAAAGAATGCCATTTAATGGCTTGCCCTCTTCATCGGACGCAAAAGGGAGGCTTTTCTTCAACTGGTCAAGAAAAGCTCCCAAAGGGACAAGAAATGAATATTCTGCGGTAATTTCCGGAAAAACATTAAACTCATCCGGATTAATTCCCTTAAGACTATTCTGGATTCGCTCGCGCTCAATCCTTGTCAGTCCGGAAGCATCTCTCGTAATAGTCAGGTCACCTGGAGGCAACTGACGGATAAGATTAAAAAGGGTTTTACCCGGCACCGTCGTTTTTCCCGGAGCCAAGACTTTTGCGGGCAACTCGAAACGTCCTCCCGTCTGTGTGTCGGAAGCATAGAGGGTAACCGTTTCCCCCTGCGCATCCAGCAAAACCTGGGACCCTACAAGAGCAGCGTTTTTTCGATCGGTCAGTGCGGCAATCCTTTGAACCCCGTCCAGAAATGTCTCCTGATCAACGATGATTTCCATTGTTTCCTGTCTCCATAAGTATTTTGGAACTATTCTGTTATTTAGCCGAATAGGATCTAGCTTCTGTTCTCAAGCCTCTTCTTGATTTGCTCTATCTCGCTCATCGTCTGGGGATCTGATTCAAGCGCATCCTCAATATATTTACAGGAATGAATGATTGTCGAATGGTCCCTGCCACCAAGTTCCCTACCGATTTCAGGGTAGGACTTATGACCGATATCCCTGATCAGATACGCTGCCATATGTCTTGCAACGACCATTGAACGGGTTCTTTTCCTGGAGCGGATATCTTTGGATGTCACACCGTAGTAACCTGCCACTTCGGCAAGGATCCGCTCCACATCTGCAAGATCCTTGGTGGTTGGCAGAATATCGGACAGAAGCTTCCTGGCAACTTCAATGGTGATGGGTCTCCCCATCAAATTTCCCCAGGCTCCCAAACGGATCATTGCCCCTTCAAGCTCACGAATATTCGTCTTGACTGTATTGGCCAGAAAAAAGACAACTTCTTCAGGAAGGGCCAATCCCTCCTGGGCCATCTTGTCCCTCAATATGGCGATCTTTGTCTCAAAATCGGGAATCTGTATGTCCGCAATCAGACCCCAGCTGAAACGCGACTTCAACCGGTCTTCAAGTGTTGCGATTTCACTGGGCATGCAATCACTGGATAGAATAATCTGTTTTCCATTTTCAAATAACGCGTTGAATGTATAAAAAAACTCTTCCTGGGTTCTCTCTTTTCCTGAAAGGAACTGGATATCATCCACAATGAGGACATCAATCTTACGATATCGTTCCCGAAATTCGTTCATCTTGGAAAACTTGATCGCTGTCACCATTTCATTCAGGAAGGATTCGGTCGTGATATAGAGAATTTTCAGGGAAGGAAAACGGGATTTCATCTGGTTGCCAATGGCGGACACCAGATGGGTTTTTCCCAATCCGACTCCTCCAAAAACATAAAAGGGATTATAGGTGTTGGAGGGATTATTCGCGATAGCCGTTGCCGCTGCATGGGCGAACTGGTTGCACATCCCCACAACATAATTGGAAAAGGTATACCGGGGACTCAGATGAGTTTCCCATGTACTCTGCTGTTCGGGAGACATGCTCAAAACCCCAGATAAACTCTTCGACTTATCTTGCTGGGGAGATTCCTTGGCTTTTTTCTTTCTCTGTGGAGTTTTGGCCTGCGGGAGAACCTCAACCGTCAATTCGATCCGGTCATTGTCCAGAACCTCCCTCATCACCAGAATAATTTCAGAAAGGTAACGCTCCTCGATCATTCTCTGGACAAAAGACGATCCGACAAACAGGATATAACTCTCTCCCGATCCGGAAAGCGACGCTCCCTCAAAGAGGTCCAGAACACCTTCCAGATCACGAGACCGGGCTTCGGGACCGAACTCGCGAAATCTGTTGAGAACCCTCTGAAGAAGGACCGAATCCATCTCTTCTTCGTCCTTTATTTTAGGCAAGGATCAAAAGTCTTTCCACAGTTCATTCACACCTGTTGAAAAAGGATTATTGGGAAGCGGCAGACGGTCATCCGGGGAAAGCCGAAGATGGAGGGGAAAGTCCTGGTTCCGGAAAATACGGGGAAAATATCTACCTCGGAACAATCCACAAAACATCATAAAAACGAGAGAACCGATACACCTGCCCCCTAGTCTTACAAAAATATTTGTCTTTTTGTGGATCAACCGTGGACAACCATCAGAACTTCCTGTGCAAAACTAGCGTATAACCGGACGTCACGATCCTAACAGATCCATAATCCACAATTCAAGGAATCGAACCCAGAACTTATCCCCAGAATATAAAATAGATTATTTCATTAAAATAAAAATAATTATAAAACTTATCCCCAGAAAAAAATCGCTCTACTCTTTACTTCTCACTTAAAACAAAAAAACAATACAAAAATTCTATCTCTAAAAAAATGACATCACAAAATTCGGAAGTACCTTGACCCTCCATGAAGGTATCCCATAGAATAGTCTTTTAACTCTGGAAAAAACTTTCCATTTTTTTATGGAAACGGCCAACTGTGCCCAACCACCGTCCATGTGAGCTTCATTCACACGCTGCCTAAGGAGAGTCCCAATGAAGATGAGCGGAGCCGAAATGCTCCTCGAATCCCTCAAGAGGGAAAATGTACAACATATTTTTGGTTATCCCGGAGGAGTTGTTCTTCCGATCTTTGACGCCTTGTTCAAGGATCCTTCCCTTCAGGTTGTCCTCACACGTCATGAACAGGGCGCAGTGCATGCTGCAGAAGGATATGCCCGATCCACCAACAAGGTGGGAGTTGTACTGGTCACGTCCGGTCCTGGTGCTACCAACACCGTAACGGGACTGGCAGATGCCAATATGGATTCCATACCGATCGTTGTCATTACAGGACAGGTTCCGACCAAAATGATCGGAAATGACGCCTTTCAGGAAGCTGACATCGTAGGCATCAGCCGGTCCTGTACCAAACACAACTTTCTCGTAAGAAAGATCCAGGATCTGCCGAGAATCATAAAGGAAGCCTTCTATATCGCCAGAACAGGCCGTCCAGGTCCGGTTCTCGTCGATCTTCCGAAAGATGTTATCGTCGACAGGGCTGATTTCATTTATCCCGACAGCGTTTCCATCCGGTCCTACAATCCGACAATGCAGGGAAACCGGTGGCAAATCCGTAAAGCAGCCCAGGCCATTTCCAAAGCCAAGAGACCTGTCCTTTACGCCGGGGGAGGAATCATCTCTTCTGATGCCACAAAAGAACTACTCGATCTGGTGACGTTGACCAACATCCCCACAACACTGACACTCATGGGTCTCGGAGCATTGTCCGGAACGCATCCGAGATTTATGGGAATGCTGGGAATGCATGGGACATATGCTGCCAATATGGCCATTCATCATTGTGATCTTCTCATTGCAGTGGGCGTTCGATTTGATGACCGCGTCACTGGAAAAATCTCCGAGTTCTCCCCCCACTCGAAGGTCATTCATATCGATATCGATCCAACATCTATCCGAAAAAACTTTCACGTGGACATTCCCATTGTCGGAGATGCCAAACATATCCTGAAAGACCTGATCGAAGAAATAAAGGAACTGAACAAACCTGAACCTCCATCCAAGGAAAAACTCATTGATCCCTGGATTGAGCAGGTTGAAGAGTGGGAAAAAGAACATCCGTTGACATATGAGCATGACACAGAGGTGATTAAACCCCAGTATGTGATCGAGAAAGTTTATCAGTTCACACAAGGAGACTGCATTGTTTCAACCGATGTCGGTCAGCACCAGATGTGGACAGCCCAGTTTTTCAAATTCATCAAACCCAATACATGGCTGACATCAGGTGGTCTCGGTACGATGGGTTACGGATTTCCTGCCGCGATTGGAGCGCAGAAAGCCCATCCGGACAAAAGGGTCATCGCCATTACCGGTGAAGGAAGTTTCATGATGAATATCCAGGAGCTTGCAACTGTTGCCTCCCTCGATATTCCTGTCAAGATTGTGATTCTCAATAACAAATATTTGGGAATGGTTCGACAGTGGCAGGAATTTTTCTATGGTGGACGGTATTCATCCTCCTTTATTGGCCAAAGTCCGGATTTCGTCAAACTCGCAGAAGCTTTTGGAATTGTTGGCCTGAAGGCGTCCAGACATGATGAGGTCGAAAACATCATACTTGATGGATTCTCAAGACGGGGACCCGTTCTCATGGAATTTCATGTCGATCCTGAAGAAAATGTCTTCCCGATGGTTCCTGCGGGTGGGTCGAATATCGAAATGATCTTTGAAGCCCCTGAACATAGGGATGATCGAAAAAAACGAGACTCCATCCTGACGGCATAAGGCGGGAAATCATGAGTGATATACAGAAACATTTCATACAGGTTGTTGTTGAAAACAAGTTTGGTGTTCTTTCCAGAGTCGCAGGTCTTTTCAGCGCAAGAGGTTTCAATATCGACAGTCTCTCCGTCGCACCGGGAATTGATCCGACCGTTAGCCAGATGACAATCGAGACACAGGGTGATGACCACGTTGTGGAACAGATTGTCAAACAGCTGAACAAACTCATTGACGTCATAAAGGTTGTGGATCTGTCAGAGTTCTCTTTTCTTTGCAGGGAAACCCTTCTGATCAGGGTCAATACCGCCCGTCCTGGAGACAGGGAAGAAGCCTTCCGGATTTCCGAGATTTTCCGGGCGAGAATCGTTGACTCCTCTCCGACAACCTATACGATAGAGGTTACCGGCGATACCGAAAAGATAGAAGCCATCCTGAATTTCCTGAAACCCCTTGGAATCAAGGAAATCATTCGTTCAGGAAAAATTGCGATCGCCAGAGAGGAACAACATGGGGGCCATAAACCTTCAAAACATAGTATTGAGGGGGAATATTCCCATCATCGCTAGGATCCGCACCAGCACTATTGACCATCTAGCCCAATGACCATTACAAGGAGACTCTTTTGAACAAGAAAATTTCTTACGAATCCGATTTGAACCTGAAACTGATCCAGGGAAAAAAAGTGGCTATTATTGGTTTCGGAAGTCAGGGACACGCTCACGCCCTCAATCTTCGGGAATCAGGCGTTTCCGTCGAAATCGGGCTTCGTCCGGGAGCCTCCTGGACAAAAGCTGAAGGTTTTGGGTTCAAGCCGGTGACCGTTTCAGAGGCTGTCAAAAAAGCGGATTTCGTAATGATCCTTCTTCCCGATGAACTCCAGGGAGATATCTATCGTGATGAAATCAGGCCACACCTGAGACCAGGGATGACCTTGGCTTTTGGCCATGGGTTCAATATTCATTTTGGTCAGATCACTCCTCCAAAAGATGTCGATGTCATGCTGATAGCTCCAAAAGGACCAGGACATCTCGTACGTTCCGAATACCAAAAGGGCTCTGGAGTTCCTGCCCTCATTGCCATCCATCAGGATGCGACCAAGACCGCAAAAGATCTCGCCCTTTCTTACGCAGGAGCCATTGGTGGCGGTCGTCCCGGAATTTTTGAAACAACCTTCCGTGAAGAGACCGAGACAGACCTTTTTGGTGAGCAGGTTGTCTTGTGTGGAGGATTGACCGCACTCATCACAGCAGGTTTTGAAACACTGACGGAAGCAGGATATGCCCCTGAAATGGCCTACTTTGAATGTCTTCACGAGGTCAAGCTTATTGTCGATCTGATTTATGAAGGCGGAATTTCCAATATGCGATACTCGATCAGCAACACCGCAGAATATGGAGATCTGACAAGAGGCCCGAGAATCATTACCTCGGAAACCAAGGCCGAAATGAAAAAAATACTCCATGAAATCCAGTCCGGACAGTTTGCCAAGGAGTTTATCCTTGAGAATAAAGCTGGAAGACCGGTTTTTCAGGCTCTTGAAAAGTCCGGACAGAACCATCCCATTGAAAAGGTCGGTAACGAGATCCGTTCCATGATGCCCTGGATCGGGAAAAGCCGTCTGGTCGATCAGGCAAAAAACTAGATGAAAGTCTCTCCAGATCATTTTTCCAAACCCATTGCAAAGGAAGGAATGCCTTTTATCCTGATTTCTTTGGGAATCCTTGCAGGTTCAGTCTATCTTTTGGGACCTGCAGGAGGAATATTCACTGTCATCCCGGTTTTTGTCATCAATTTTTTCAGAAATCCGACAAGACAGGTTCCACCGGGAGAAAAGACAATTGTTTCCCCCGCCGATGGAAAGATTGTCCGGGTCGAACATGATGACCGGGGACGGATGCAAGTTTCCATTTTCATGAATGTGTTCGACGTTCACTTGAACCGGATTCCCATAAAGGGAATCGTCAAGGGAATAGCCTACCATCCAGGGAAGTTTCTGAATGCGGATATGGACAAGGCCTCTCTTGAAAATGAGCGAAATACACTTGTTATCGAAACGCAAGGAAAACAGGAAATCCGCATGACCCAGGTGGCGGGTCTGATAGCCAGAAGAATTGTCTGTTATGCCGAAGTGAATGATCTTCTGGAAAGTGGTGTCATTTTTGGTCTGATCAGGTTTGGCTCAAGAGTGGATCTTGATCTTCCGGGAGATTCGGAGATCAGGGTTTCCATGGGTGACCGGGTTAGAGGAGGGGAGTCTGTCATTGGATACATATCCTCATGACGAAGAAGGGAATGCGGGATCCAGAACGCGTTCCCGGGGAATTTACATACTTCCGAATCTTTTTACCACGGGAAATCTGTTTTTTGGCTTTCTCGCGATTCTGGCAAGCTTCCAGCATGATTTCAAAAAGGCCGCCTTTTCCATTTTGATCGCTTCTGTTTTTGACAATCTTGACGGAAAAGTGGCGAGGCTCGCCAGGGCTACAAGCCAGTTTGGGGTTGAATACGACAGCCTTGCCGACCTCGTTTCCTTTGGTGTGGCTCCGGCCTTTCTGGTTCTGAATGCGAGTCTCGGAGGTTACCACCGGCTCGGTTTGATGGCCGCATTCTTGTTCGCTGCCTGTGGTGCCCTTCGATTGGCCAGATTCAATGTCATTACGTCCAAGGTCTCCTCGCGCTACTTTATCGGGCTCCCCATCCCCGCGGGTGCCCTTTTCATCGCCTCTGCCGAAATTGTCTCAACGGGTCCGCTTTCAACGGTCATTCCGTTTTCGCCCATGTTTTTTCTTGTGTCGACCTACCTGGTTTCCATCCTGATGGTCAGTCCCATTCCATACAGGAGTTTCAAGGAGGTTCGATTCCTGAAAAAGCCGCAACATACCTTTGTTTCGGTATTGCTGGTCTCTCTTCTTTTCGTGCTTTATCCCAAACAATCCTTTTTTTTGGTCATTTTGACCTATGCTCTTCTGGGCCCCTCTGAATTTATTGTTTACAGATTTTTTATGAAAAGACCACAAATTCTGGAAACACTGCCCAATCCCCCCGCGTCTCCAACAGGCAGGTCTCTCAAGTCCCGTCTCCTTTCGGACCGGTTTAGCCACCCCAAAAAACATTAGGAACCAAACAGAATCACATTGTTCACCTGGAATCTGAATCAGGGAGGAATCACCATGGACAGCCAGATTGTTCGCATTTTCGACACAACACTCAGGGATGGGGAGCAGAGCCCCGGAGCTTCGATGCAAAAAGAAGAGAAACTTCTTGTTGCGAGGCAACTTGCCCGTCTTGGGGTGGATGTCATTGAAGCGGGATTTCCGGTTGCAAGCCCTGATGATTTTTCTGCGGTTTCGGCCATCTCGAAAGATATTCAGGATGGTCCCATCATATGCGCCCTTGCCAGAGCGGTAGATCGTGATATCACTGTCGCTGCCGAAGCCCTCTCCGGAGCTTCTCGCGGACGGATTCACACGTTTATCGCCACAAGCCCCCTTCATATGGAAAAAAAGCTCAAGATGTCAGAGGATCAGGTTCTCAAAAGTATTTTCAAGTCGGTTTCCATGGCGCGTGGATATGGTTATGAGGTGGAGTTTTCCGCTGAAGACGCCACCCGGTCAGAGCCGGATTTTCTCATAAGGGCAGTGACCTGCGCGATCGAAGCGGGAGCCGGTATCATCAATCTTCCCGATACGGTCGGATACGCCGTTCCGTCCCAGATATCGGAGATGTTCAGAAATCTGATTTCCAGAGTGCCGGGTGCCGGGAATGTGATTTTCTCATGCCACTGTCACGATGACCTGGGTCTGTCGGTTGCGAACTCCCTGGCAGCGGTTGAAGCAGGAGCCCGTCAGGTTGAGTGCACGATAAACGGTATCGGAGAGAGGGCGGGAAATGCGGCCCTTGAAGAGATTGTGATGGCCCTTAAGGTCAGGAAGCCGTACTTTGGAGTAGAGACTGCGATCCGGACCGAAGAGTTCACCAAAACAAGCCGCCTTGTCTCAACAGTCACAGGAATGATGGTTCAGCCCAACAAGGCGATTGTCGGAGAAAATGCTTTTGCCCATGAGTCGGGGATCCATCAGGATGGCTATCTTAAAGATAAGAAAACCTATGAAATTATGGGAAGGGAACAGGTTGGGGCCAGTGCCGGGGGGCTGATTCTTGGAAAACACTCCGGGAGGCATGCCCTCAAGGATCGTCTTTTGACCATGGGATATTCCTTTGGTGAAGAGGAGCTGAACGATCTCTACGACCGGTTCAAGAAGCTTGCCGACCAAAAAAAAGAAATCTTTGAAGAAGATATTGAAACATTGATCGTGGCAACAGGACGGAAGACCTCCTTCCGATTCATCCTGAAGAGGTTGCACTTAAGTGGTGGCACCGAGATTCCTCCAACGGCCACCATCGTTCTTGATGTCGATGGGCAGGAACACCGGATGGCTGGATTGGGAGATGGCCCGGTCGATGCGATCTACCGAACGCTCGCAAAGATGACCAAAACGACCCCAAGACTTGTTTCTTATGTCGTCAAAGCCATTACAGGCGGTACCGATGCCCAGGGGGAAGTCACGGTAAGACTTGAAGAAGAGGGTGTTCTCGCTGTGGGAAGAGGGTCCGATACAGACATTCTGGTCGCTTCCGCCAAGGCGTATTTGTCCGCTTTAAATCGCCTTGATCGTAAAAAAAGCCAGGAGCACAAAGCAGACGGAGAGGTGTCCCGTCCTGTTCTTTGAATCAATCAGGTTTTAAAAATGGAATCCAACGATTCCGGTCGATAACAGATATATCGGAGATAAGTCATGAGCATGTTCAAAAAGCACCAGATTCTTCTTCTTCCCGGTGATGGCATCGGTCCTGAAGTGACCGTTCCGGTCAGGGAGCTCGTTTCAGAGATCAATCGTTCGGAGTCGGGTTCCCAGGGAAAATTCCAGATTGAACTGCTTGAAGGACTCATCGGCGGGGCAGCAACGGATGCCACAGGAAAGCCCCTGCCAAAAGAAACCCTTGAAATGGCCGATTCCTGCGATGCTGTCCTCTTGGCGGCCGTTGGGGGTCCAAAATATGATCTTCTTCCCTATGAACTTCGTCCTGAACGGGCCCTTCTCGGGATCAGGGAACATTTGGGAGCGTTTGCCAATCTTCGCCCAGCCCGTCTTTTCCCGGAGCTTGTTGATGCTTCCACCCTGAAGCCGGAGGTGATATCCGACCTGGATCTCATGGTCGTCCGGGAACTGACAGGGGGAATCTATTTTGGGAAGCCCAGGGGCATTGTGGAAGAGAATGGGATCAGGAGGGGAATCAATACCGAAACCTACACCGAACCGGAGATCGAACGGGTTGCCCGGGTGGCATTTGACCTGGCCAGAAAAAGAAGCCATCGGGTCACCTCCGTCGACAAGGCCAACGTCCTTGAGTCCTCGGTTCTCTGGAGAGAGGTTGTGATCCGCGTTCACAAGGATTATCCCGATGTGACACTTGATCATATGTATGTCGACAATGCGGCGATGCAGCTTGTTCGCAAACCCAAACAGTTCGATGTCATCGTGACAGGCAACCTCTTCGGGGACATTCTCTCGGATGAGGCCTCCCAACTGACCGGTTCCATCGGGATGCTTGCATCCGCTTCCATTGGTGGAAAAACCGGGCTCTATGAGCCAATTCATGGATCCGCTCCCGATATCGCAGGCAAGAATATCGCAAACCCGATGGCGATGATCCTTTCCCTGGCGCTTCTCTTGCGGTATTCACTCAACCGTGAGGATCTCGCCCAGAGAATTGAACGCTCCGTTTCATCCGTTCTCGCCCAGGGATTCCGGACAGCGGACATCGCACAGGTCAAGGGACAGGTTTTGGGTACTCGGGAAATGGGTGAAAAAATCATCAGGGAGTATTCTCGGGTCTAACTCTTGTAAAGGATTGGTTGTGAAGAAGATCAAAGAATTATGCGTCGGTATTTTTGGGGCAACAGGGGCTGTGGGAAAGGAGATGATTTCCATACTGGAAGAACGGCGTTTTCCGGTGGGGGAACTTCGACTTTTCGCAACCGAGCGGTCCGCCGGAGAAAAAGTGTCTTTTAAAGGTCGGACCATAACGGTTTCCTCTTTTGATAACCCGGAAAAAGCCAAGGGAATCCATATTGCCCTTTTATCGGCGGGAGCGACACCAAGTCTTGAAATTTCTCCTATCCTCAGGGACCAGGGGATTCTTGTCATCGATAATAGCTCGGCATTCAGGATGGATCCGAATGTTCCCCTTGTGGTTCCGGAGATCAATCCTTCAAAAATTCCGGCTTATCCGGCGGGAGCGATCGTGGCCAATCCCAATTGCGCCACGATCCAGATGCTTTTGGCCATCAAGCCTCTCATTGATTGTGCCGGGGCAAAAAGGATTGTGGTCACGACCTTCCAGTCGGTCTCCGGGACGGGAAAAGATGCGATGGATGAGCTCACAACCCAGCTTTCTCTGATCTTGAACGGAAGGATCGGGGATGTTGCTCCGAAGGTTTATCCCCACCAGATTGCCTTTAACGTTCTTCCGCACATCGACTCTTTTCTTCCGGATGGCTATACCAAGGAAGAGGAGAAAATGGTGAACGAGACACGGAAGATTCTGGATATGGCCGATATCAGGGTAACGGCAACCACGGTGAGGGTCCCTGTTATGGTCGGTCATAGCGAGGCGGTCAATATCGAGTTTGAAAGGGATCTTTCTCCCGAAACAGCCCGGAAAATTCTCGAGAAAGCTCCTGGAGTGAAAGTTCTGGACAATCCTTCGGACTGCGAGTATCCACTTCCGATGGATGTGGCTGGTCAGGACGATGTTTATGTCGGTCGGATCCGGCGGGATTTTTCTGTCGATCATGGCTTGAACCTGTGGGTTGTCGGGGATAATCTGAGAAAAGGGGCAGCGTTGAATGCTGTTCAGATCGCCGAGTTTTCCCTGGGCATACTCCCCAATCATCGGGAAAAAAAATGAATAATCTCTCTTCTTCCAAGGAATACGGCACAATGCCCGCTCAGGATCCTGCCATAGCGGACCTTGTTGCCCGTATCCAAAAACTGAAACAGGAGCGCGGGGCGGTCATTCTGGCCCATAATTACCAGGTAGGCGATGTCCAGGATGTTGCGGACCTGGTGGGAGACTCTCTGGAACTTGCCCGATGGGCGGCAACCGGGTCGGCCCCTGTCATCCTTTTTTGCGGTGTTCATTTCATGGCCGAGACCGCCAAAATTTTAAATCCGTCCCGGAGGGTCATCGTTCCCGACCTTGACGCAGGATGCCCTATGGCGGACATGATCACCCCGGAAGAGGTCGATCGACTGAGAGCCGAACACCCGGGTGCGGTAGTTGTGACCTACGTCAACTCACCGGCTGCGGTCAAAGCCAAAAGCGATATCTGCTGCACTTCGGCCAATGCTGTGAAGATCGTCAACTCGATTCCCGAGTCTGTTCCCGTCATCTTTATTCCCGACCAGTTCCTGGGAGATTTTGTCCAGCGGCAAACGGGACGAAATCTGATCCTTTTCAGGGGATTTTGCCCAACGCACATGAGAATCATGGCAAAGGACATTCATCAGGCCAAGGAGGAACACCCGGATGCGCTGGTCCTGGCTCATCCGGAATGTCAGCCTGATGTCGCGATGATTGCGGATGTTGTGACATCAACATCAAAAATGGCCACGGAGGTCCGTAACTTTTCCGGGCAAACAGTGATTGTCGGGACCGAAACGGGAATGATCCATCGCCTTCAGAAGGAAAATCCGGGGAAAAGCTTTGTCGCTGCCTGCACTACCTGTGATTGTGCCAACATGAAGGTCAATTCTCTTGAAAAAATTCTTTGGGCGCTGGAAGATATGGCTCCGGAAATCGAGATTCCCGAAGAGATCAGGCTTCCGGCAAGCCAAGCTCTTCAAAGAATGCTGGACATTGCCTAGCCTGACCCGTCTTTTTTGGTTTCTTGGGGTACTATTTCTGCTTCTGGCGGGGATGTCGGAGTTGTGGTCAAGATGGGGAAAAAAATCCGGTCTTCCCCTTCCCGGACGTCTTCCGGGAGATATTGAGATCCACAGGCCAGGATTTCATCTGTACTTCCCGTTAATGACAAGCCTTTTGCTTTCTGTCGGATTATCTCTCTTATTTTTTCTGTTTTCCTGGATCTCCCGAAAATTCTGATGGTTTTGTCGATGGTGTCTGGCACTGTGGCTCAAACGCCCCTGATTCAAGATCCAGAAGAGCTTTCCTGAGGGCTTCTTTCAATTCGGGCAGATTTTTGGCATTGTTCCGGATCGCTCCGAGAATATTTTCGAGTTTTGCCAGCCGGGAAAGCTCCCGGTCTTCCGATGCCATCCGGTCGAGTTCCCGATAAAAATCCGGATAAACAGGCTCAATGAATGTTCTCAAAAGGTTTAATCCTTCGAGAAGTTCAGGAGGCATCACAGCTCCAAAGCCCACGACCAAAAATGAGCCTCCTTTGAACAAAATAACCGAGTCACCCTGTTTCGAGAGGGGAATCACTTTTTCAACCGTTTTTCCTTCGGCCTCCTCAAGAGAGGTCAATAACCCCGGACAGCTTCTTGCAAATTCATTTTTTTTCCGGTTAAGTCGCCATTTATCGTCTATTTGCATGATATCCTTCTGTTTCGAATCCTTTTCGGTTTTTTGCCAAATCGCCCCTCCAAGACCATATGTTTCAATCGTGGCGCTTCAGGGGTCTAAAGTTGTTCTTCCAGTCTTGGCATTGTGATACCAGCTTCGATGGCGAGTCAATCATCTGGGATTTTCCGGGAGCGGGATGAACTCCCAAAACGCCTTTTGTTGGTATAGAATGGATTTTCAGAAATCCTTGGAAATCAGGGTTGGACGAATGTCGGGATGTGAATCCGTTTTATTTTTCCCGGAGTTTTGGAGTCATTGGAGCCAATCGTATGAAAATCCGGCATATTGACCATGTGGCCATCCCTGTTTCGGATTTGGCCAGATCGATCCGGTGGTATCAGGACGTTCTGGGATTGACCCGGCGTTATGAGAAGGAATGGGGGGACTATCCGGCCATGATGTGTGCGGGAGAGACTTGTGTCGCGCTGATCCATCCGGCTGTGACACTTCCGCTTTCTCCATCGCCAGGATCCGATCCGGACCGTCATCTGGCATTCAATGTGGATCGCGAAGGTTTTGATGAGGCTGTGATGGAAATGGCCAACAGGCAGATTCCCTTTACGACCGACGACCATGGCATTTCCCTCTCTATTTATTTTTTCGATCCCGATGGCCACTGGATCGAGATCACCACCTTTGATCTGCCGGTCGGGAGACAACGGGGCGATCGACCTCACCCGTTCTGAGAATTCCGGGTATGATGAGAAAGATGATCTTTAGACGGAAAGGATCACCTTGAGACACCTTGTGTTGACCATGTCCTGTCCGGATGCGTGCGGGATCATTTCGGCTGTCAGCGGATTTCTGGCAGATCACGGAGGCTGGATCGATGAAGCCAGCTATCATTCAGATCCTTCCACCCAATGGTTTTTCATGCGTCAGGCGATCAGGGCCGATAGTCTGGACTTTCCCCAGGACGCTTTTTCGGACCTCTTTTCCCCCATCGCCGACCGTTTTGGTATCAAGTGGCGCATTTGGGATACTGGCCAGAAAAAGCGTGTTGTGGTTCTTGCGAGCCGGGAAGATCACTGTGTCAACGAACTCATTCACCGGGCCTCCACCGGAGATGGGCCGTTCGAGATTGTCTCAATCCTTTCGAACCATGAAAACCTGCGATCATTTGTCGAGTGGAACCGGATTCCCTTTCATTACCTTCCGGTGGATTCCCAATCCCCACAGGACCACTTCTCTGAAATTGCACGTCTCTTTTTAGAGTACAAGGGAGATGTCATGGTCCTTGCGCGATATATGAGGATCCTCCCAGAATCCATCTGCACCCGGTTTTCGGGTCGCATCCTGAATATCCATCACAGCTTCCTCCCCTCATTTGCCGGGGCGAGCCCCTATCGTCAGGCTTTTTTGCGGGGCGTCAAACTGATAGGGGCCACCTGCCATTATGTGACGGCAGAGCTTGATGCCGGTCCCATCATCGAGCAGGACGTTATCCGGATCGATCATGGCGACTCTCCGGAAGAGATGGCCCGACTTGGCCGTGACATTGAAAAGCTGGTTCTGGCCAGGGGGCTCCGCTATCATGTCGAGGATCGGGTTTTGGTCCATGACAACCGGACCATCGTTTTTCATTAACGTTGGACACTTGCCCGCGCATTATTCTTCTTAGGCCACAGGCCAAGAGGGGGTCAAGCGGGCGATTTTGTTTTTCTTCTTCCCGCTTTTTCAGTTGTTCCTTGAGCTTCCACATAGCGACGGACCGTTTCCAGTGTCGCTCCGCCCACACTCCCCACATAGTAGGCCCGATGCCAGAAATACGGTTCCCGGTAGAACGGCTTGAGATGCTCCGAAAATCGGTTGCGAACACGCCTGGAAGAGGCCGTTTTCAGATTGTTGATCAGGGTGGAGATGTTGAGTGCCGGGTGGATCTCCGCCAGAAGATGCACATGATCCGCTTCCCCTCCGAATTCCAGCAAGGTGCATCGCCATTCCGCCAGAATCTCGCCGAAGGCGCCCTGCAAATATTCCAGAAGATCCGGAGCGAGCGTCTTGCGCCGATACTTTGTCACAAAGACAATGTGCAGCTTGAGAGAATAGACGGCATTGGATCTTGACTTGTTTGGTTGAGTTTCCATGTAAGCAAAGTTATCATGCTCCCATGCAGACCGGCAAGCGCCTTCGCGCCTATCCCACTCCCGCCCAGGAACAGATCCTGCTCCAATGGATCGGACACCAGCGGTTCATCTATAACGCCAAGGTATCGGAAGACCGGTATGACCGGGCCTTCGCCCAAAAAGCGGTCTCTCTTTCGGGAACGCCCGTTCCCATCGATCAGGAGTACGCCCGGTTCATCGGACCGGACAACCGGCTTTCCCGGGCCGAGATCGTCTGCCAGCGCTGCGGACTAAAAGACAATGCCGATCACAACGCCAGTCGAGTCATCGCCCGAAGGGGGATCCGGCTTCTTCTGGAAGGGAAGATCCAGAAGAAAGAGGTTCGGGGCGTTGCGGGATCGGGAAACAGAAACACCCAGGGCAGGAACCGTCCGAAGTCAAAGCCTCCGGAGAGGATGATCAGACGCAAAGGTCATCGCGCTTTTGCGCATCCTCGGCGAAAGAGGAACGTCCGTTCGTGAGAGCGGAAATCCCCACTACAGCGTCAGCTTAGTGGCGGGAAAGTTCATCAGGTATTCCCAATCGACAGGAGAAAAGACCAATGTCTGAAATGATTCGCGCGACCTATGCCATCGCCTCAAACGACCTTCCCCGGGCAGCTGCCCTGATTGCGAGAGAAATGAGTGTCGGTGTGAAAAAAACCCGCTATGAGAACAGCAAGACGGGGGGATTCATGGCGACTGTGGATACGATCAAGAAGGTCGGATCACGGGGGATTATCACCATTGATGTGCCTTCCGCGAATATCAGCACCGTCTATGGCCTTCTCCTGTCGATTGCCGGAGAGATCAGCTGTCTCAAGATCCTGAAATCCATAGAGCTTCTGGATTTTGACCTGCCAAAGGCTCTGGCGGACCGTCTCCCGGGCCCGGCCTTTGGTTTGTCTGGAATCAAAAAGCGCAGGGGAAATCTTGACCGTCCGTTGTTTATCACGGTTATCAAGCCATCCCAGGGACTCACCCCGGAGGAGTACGCCCATATCGCCTATGAAAGCCTTGTTGGTGGAATGGATGCGATCAAAAGCGATGAGCTTCTTCAGGAGTCCGACAAAAACTGGACGGCCCGATTTGAGGCCGCTGTCGCTGCAGCAAGACGGGCGGAAAAAGAAACGGGTGAGCCCAAGAATGTGATGATGCATCCGGTAGACACCCCGATGAAGATGGTGGACCGATTTTCCCGGGGAGCGGATATGGGCTGTGATCTGGCCATGCTGTCTCCGGCGGCTTCCGGATTTCCCATGCTGGAGGAGCTTGCCCGGATGGAGCGCTTCCCGATCATGGCCCATATGGCCATGAGTGGGTGGCTTTGGCAGAAAAACGGAATGAGTGTCCGCGCATGGTCCAAATTCATGCGTCTTGCCGGGGCCGATATTGTGCTCTATCCCGCCCTCAAGGGAACGCTCAAGGCAACCCGTTCCGAGCTTTTGGAGGTCATGGATGCAGTGAAAACTCCCTTGGGAACCCGCAAGGAAAGCCTGATTGCGGTCGGCGGAGGTATGCATGCGGGTACCATGAAGGTCCACTATGATCTTTTTGGACCGGATTTTGCCTATCTGTGCGGTGGAGGGGTCTGTGGTCACCCCGACGGAGCCCGGGCGGGTGGAAAATCGATTCGTCAGGCATGGGATGCCATCAGCCAGGGGATACCGCTTTCCCGTTACAGAAAGGACCATCCCGAACTTGATGCTGCGCTGACCGCGTTTACCCGGTATGTCTAGGAATGTCCGAGGGTGTTTTGGGGGACATTGGTCCGTTTAGGAACAGGACAGCGACGAAAAGGATGACAGAAGCCTCATAGAATGTTCTGGTAACGGGCTCTTTCAAAAAGAGAATCGATAAAAAGGCCCCCAGAAAGGGAGAGATCGAAAACCAGGCGCCGGTTGCCGAAACACCTATGGTCCTGATGGAACGGATGAAGAGTATCAGGCTCAGACCATAGCCCAGTCCTCCTGTCAGCAGTGCTTCCCCCATGATGGATATCGTCATGGAGGGATGGGGAAGAAAGAGACCGAGTGGAAGCAGAAGGAAAGAAGAGCCCAATCCTTTCCAGAGGGTGATCGTGACAGGACTCCACCCGGATAAAAATCGGAGGAGGTTGCTGTCCAGCGCCCACAGGCCAGCCGCGAGAAAAAAGGGAATGGCACCGGAAAATCCGTGGCTCCCTTCGCTATCGGAGGCAATCGCGCATCCAGCGGCTCCCAGAATGGCCCCAATGGAGAGTCTCATGTTCAGGGGTTCCCGAAAAATAAGCCAGGCCAGCAGAACGGTCACAATGCCTTCGGCATTCATCAGGAGACTTCCCAGTGATGCCGGATAATGCTTGAGTCCCCAGATCAAAAGGATGGGAGCGGCTCCGCCTCCGATCAGGACAGATAAAATGGCAATTCCGATCTCTTTTTGTTTTGGTTTTTCCGGCAATAAAAGCTTTCTCCACCCCCCCGCCCCGTTCTCCCGTGGGGTCGAAAGGATCGAGGGGATAATGCCAAAAATGGAACCAAGGTAAAACAGGCCGCAAAGGAGAAAGGGTGTCTGTTCCGAAGACAGCACCTTGGCCGGAGGGGTGGAAAGGGCAAAAAGAAATGATGCCATGATGGCCCATCGGACCTGGCGTCTGGCCATGATGGGTTCTGGGGGAATGGTACTGTCCGGCAATGGCACCTTTTGTTTCCTATCGTCAGTCTTTGATCTTTTTCTTCAATTTGCCACCCATCGTTTCATGAAGACAAAAAAGAAGCAAATTCCTGTTGTTGTTCAAATTCTTTTTTTTCCATGAACCGTCCGGATTTTTTACACCTGATAAATGGATTGACGTTTTTCTTTACACATTATTGACCAAAAAGTCATGGAGGAAATCCATCCGTTCCCCCTTTAGGGTCAGGGGTTAGGGATATTCTGAATAAACTCTCTCTATCTATAAAATGGTATGAAAATTGCTATAAATTCCCAAATCATTCAGATGATTGGTCGTCGATGATTCGTTCGGGCTATCGGAAGTAACGGCTTTTGGCTTTTTATGGACCGGAAAAAGACCCTTTAACCTTATCGGAAACGATTGATGATGACGGTTCAGGACCGGCTAGTCCGCATAGAAAAAAGTTTGTCCCTTTCCGGATGGATTTCTCCGGGGGATGTCCGATTCCTTCTCGATGCGGTGGCGGACCTGAGAGAAAACATTTCTCCTTCCAAGTTGCTTCTTCCCTCTCTGCCCCCCAGTCAACCTCCTGAAACGTTCGACCTTCCTTCTCCCGAATGGTTTATTTCCGAAGATTCCAATGACTCCGAAGGGAAAAGATGGCATGTCAACCAGAGTGTCGAACGGATCTACCAGGCTCTTGACGGGGGGGAGTTCCATCTCTATTACCAGCCCAAGGTGAATATGCGACTTGGGAAGGTTGTGGGGCTTGAAGCGCTTATTCGCTGGGAACATCCCGAATTTGGTCTGATTCCGCCTCTTTCCTTTCTCCCGCAAATTGAAGAAAGTTCCCTGATCATCGATATCGGAGAGTGGGTCCTCGACAAAGCCCTTCATCAGATCGACCAATGGCAGCAGATGGGGCAACTGATTCCCGTGAGCATCAACCTGTCAGTCAATCACCTGACACATCGAGCATTCCTGATCCGTCTCAAAGACGCCCTTTCCCGCTATCCCGATCTTCCCCCTCATCTGATCGATATCGAGATTGTCGAGTCCGTCGCCATCGGAGACTTGAAAGCCATGTCCCAGTTGATGGTCGAATGCCAGCAAATGGGAGTGACCTTTTCCATCGATGATTTTGGAACAGGCTATTCCTCCCTTCGCTATCTCAAGAGACTTCCCAGCAACACCTTGAAGATCGACCAGTCCTTTGTCCTTGGCCTCCTTCATGACTCGGGAGACATGGAGCTGATCAAGGCGGTCATCGCCCTGGCCCAGGTCTTTCATCGGTCGGTGATCGCGGAAGGGGTTGAGTCTCCGGAAGCGGGTGTCGTACTGATGTGGCTGGGCTGTGATCTTGCCCAGGGATTCTGCATTTCCCGGGCTCTTCCGGGAGAGGAGGTCATGGATTGGGTAGGAAACTACAAGCCGGATCCTTCATGGGCCCTCTGGTCCGGGGTCAAGTTCGACCTCACCGATGTTCCTCTTCTTCTGGCCCAGTATGACCATTCCGTCTGGGTTTCCCGTATCATTGATCAAATCCAGCACTCCCAGTCAGGGCTTTATGCGATCGGTATGGAGGACTATGCCATATGCCGGTTCGGACGATGGTATTCCGAAGACGGCCGGATCAAGTATGGAGACTTCGAGGGATTTGTCGAGATCGGCAAACTGCATGAGGAAATGCATCTTGTTGCAGAAAAGGCCCTTGTTTTCCTGAATTCCGGAAGGTGGGATGAAGCCACTCTCTATGGGGAGAAGCTTGTGGCCCTGAAGGAAACCCTTTTTTCAGGACTTGCAAATATCCTGAGCGCCATTCGCCTGTCTCACGCTTAGCCGCCGACCGCTGTCAACAGTCCCCTGATCAGGTCCAGAGGCTCCGGTGGACAACCCGGAATATGAAGATCGACCGGAATGACCTCCGAGACGCCACCAGCCAAAGCATAGCTTCCCTTGAATATTCCACAGTCATATCCGCAATCTCCCACCGAAACAACGAGTTTCGGGGACGGCATTGCGTCAAAAGTGTCGAGGAGAGCTTGCCTCATATGAAGGGAGACAGGGCCTGTGACAAGGAGAAGGTCTGCATGCCGCGGAGAGGCGACAAATTTGAATCCCAGATGCTCAAGCATGAAATAGGGACTATTCAGCATTCCGATTTCGATCTCACACCCATTACAGGAGCCTGCATCGAGGTGGCGGATGGAAAGGCTGTGTCCAAATCGCCCGAACCCCCGTTCCAACAGTTTTTTTGAAAGATCTCTCAACTCCTCCTGAGTTTCGGGCGTTTTTTGGGTGACTATGCCGGTTTTGAGGATCCTGAGAAGAATATGATGCACGTATGCTCCATCTGAACGGCTATCCTGACACTCCTACAGGTCGTGGCCCGAATAGCTTGGGTTGAATGATTTATTGATCAGGGGGAAATCGGCCACAAGGTTTCCGGGTATGGCCATCTCAAGTGCCGGCCAAAGGATCCAGGAAGGGTCATGGAAGTGGCTGGCCATGACAATGTTCCCGCCCCCAAGTCTTGACCAGCAGAGAATCTCGCCACGCCAACCCTCGACTGCACTGATTCCTTCCCGTCCCTTCACTCCGCTGGGAGGCTCTGTAAAGATTTCACCTCCGGGCAACTTCAGAAGAATTTCCCTGACGAGCCTCAATGACTCCCTGACTTCAAAAAACCGGACCGCCACCCGTGCCCGGACATCTCCTCCGGTTTCAAGCGCCGGAGTGAAGTCCATTTCGTCATAAGGAGGCAATTTCCAGAGGCTTCTCAAGTCCGATGGCTGACCGCTCGCCCTTCCGCAAACACCACAAAGACCCATTTTTTCTGCGATATCAGGAAGAAGGATCCCTGTTCCAAAAAATCGGTCCTGAAGCCCCCCGTGTTCATCGAAGATCGTCTGGAGAATTTCGATTTCCCGAAGAATCCGCGCAGCTTCTTCGGACATTGCGAGAATGGCCTCAGGGGCAAGGTCTTTGACGACCCCACCGGGAAGAACAAGATCCATAAGAAGTCGATGGCCAAACAGGGTTTTGTTCTGTCTCAGGAAATCCTCTTTCAGGATCAGAAACTGGGAAAGACCAAAAGAAAGCCCGGCATCATTGGCCAATGCTCCAAGATCGCCGAGATGATTTGCGATTCTCTCCCGCTCAAGGAGCAACCCTCTCAAAAATTGGCCTCTTTTGGGGATTTCCATCCCGATAGCCGCTTCTACAGACAATGAATACGCCAGAGAGTGGCCCACTGTTGTATCTCCGGAGACCCTCCCGGCAAGCTTGACCCCCTTCGTCCAGGGAAGGTCCCGGGAAAGACCGTCGATCCCCTTGTGGGTATACCCCAGACGTTCTTCCATTCGAAGCACCTTTTCTCCCACCACCTGAAAACGGAAATGGCCGGGTTCGATCATTCCGGCATGAACAGGACCGACCGGGATTTCGTGAACCCCTTCTCCTTCCACCCTGACAAATGGGTAATCCCCCTTTTCCGGATGCTCCGGAAGATCCCTCCCTGTCAAAGGAGCCTTCTCCCAGTATCCATGGTCCAGCCATCGGCGTCCGTCGTGGTTGTCGGGAACAGAAATCCCCCAAAGATCCTGTATGGCCCGTTCCATCCTGGATGCGCCCGGGAAAAATGGGGCGATCGACGGGATGTGATTGACCTCTGGTGGAAGGGATAACCGGCCAACCATGAGTTTATTGCCGTTGAAGTAAGAGGAGAAGACGAGGGAGAGATCTTCGCCGACAAATGCCCAGACCGAGAGGAGACGAGCTTTTGAGAGATGCATATTTTGTGCAAGCCGGACATACCCTTCACTGTCTACGTCCTCTACTTCGATGAAGGAATCTTTGGGAAAATCGGTTTCTTGTTCCACAGGAATTCTCCTAGCCAATGAAGCGCGAGGCGTTTTGGTACCAGTGAGCGAGAAATGGCGGAATAAAGATTCCCAGGACAAGAACGAGGGCCAGATGGAGAAAGACCGGAAAAAGAGCCGGCGGGTGGGAAAGATTTTCTTTGACCCCTTCCCCAAGGACCATATTTCCAACCCGGAAAAAAATGACTCCGAACGCGACAGCAAGACATAAAAGAAGGATGGGGGTTGTCCAGGGAACCTGTTTCATGGCAACGGTCAGGACAATGAATTCACTGGCGAAGACTCCAAAAGGAGGCATGCCAAGAATGGCAAAGCTTCCGAGCAGAAGACCCCAGCCGAGCCTGGGCATTCTTTTGAGGAGGCCTTGGATCTGGGACATCTGCTGGGTTCCATTGATCTGGGTTGCATGGCCCACGGAAAAAAAGATGGAGGATTTTGTCAGGCTGTGGACGGTCATATGCAAAAGTGCGGCGAATGTTGCCAGTGCTCCCCCCAATCCAAAAGCAAATGTTGCAATCCCCATGTGTTCGATGGAGGAGTATGCAAACAGTCTTTTGACATCCTTCCTTCTGAGCATGGAGAAAACAGCGACAAGCATGCTCAGAAGTCCAAATCCCATCATCATCTCACTTGCAAGATTGGTATGGAGGGCTCCGTCAACCAGGACCTTGCAACGGACAAGAGCATACAATGCGACATTTAAAAGAAGTCCCGACAACACCGCCGATATTGGTGTCGGGCCTTCCGCATGGGCATCGGGAAGCCAGTTGTGAAGCGGAGCGAGGCCTACCTTGGTTCCATATCCCACCAGGAGAAAGACAAAAGCGATCTTCAGGACAGTGGGCTCAAGCTGGAATCGTATCTGGAAAAGATGCGTCCAGAGAAGGGCGCCTCCTCCTGGGCCCAGGATCTTTTCCGCTGCAAAATATAAAAGGATCGTCCCAAAAAGCGCTTGGGAAATTCCGACACCGCACAGGATGAAGTATTTCCATGCGGCTTCGATACTGGCCCGGGTCCGGTAGAGGCTGACGAGGAGAACCGTTGCCAGAGTCGCTCCCTCGATTGAGACCCATAGGATCCCGAGGTTGTTGCTGAAAAGAGCCAATAGCATTGTAAAGAGAAAGATCTGGTACGCGCTGTGGTAAAGCCTCAGGATCTTGGGTGTGACCTTGCCTTTTTTTTCCTCGATTTTCATGTAGGGTCCAGAAAAGATCGCTGTTGTCAGCCCTACGAAAGCGGTCAGGGAAATCAGGAAAATATTGAAAGAATCGACATAGAACGTTTCCCTGAAAACCAGGATGGGTCCCGATTCCAGAACTTTTTTGGCAAGCAGCAGGGAGTCGATGAATGTGAGGAGAGTCATTCCGGCATTCAGGAGATAAGCCCAGGGCTTGTGACCCATAAGGGCCAAAAGAACAGATGCGATGAGTGGTATTGCGAGAACGGAGAAAACCAGCATTAGCCCTCCTCTTCCCTGAGCTTTTCAAAATATTTGAGATCAAGACTTTCGAATGTCTCGCGTATCTGGAAAAAGAAGATGCCAAAAATAATCGCGCCGATCAGAACGTCAAGAGCAATCGCCAGTTCAACCACCATGGGCATGCCATAGGTGGCATTGGTGGCGGAAAAAAGAAGTCCATTTTCCATGGAGAGAAAGCCGATGATCTGGGTCATGGCTTTTTTCCGGGTGATCATCACCAGAAAGGACAATAGAACGCAGGCAAGGCCAACCCCGATGAGACTTCGGGTGACGGTGCTTGCCGCTTGCAGGATAGGTTCCGCCAGGGAAAAGGAAAAAACCACCACTCCGATGCCGATGATCATGGTCACGGGGACATTGACCAGTGTTTCGATATCTCCACCAATATTCAGTCGTCTAGAAAGGTCCCGGAGGATCCATGGAAGCAGGATGACCTTCAGTGCCAAAGTAAACAAGGCGGAATAGTAGAGATTGGATTCTCCGGATAAAAACGCCACCAGAAAAATGCTCATGGAAAGAAAAAATCCCTGGAAGGCAAAAAGGCGGATCAGGGAAAGGGTTCTCCTCGATGCAAGCATTGCAAAGGCGACAAGAAGAATGAAGGCTCCGAGAAGATTGACCATTTCAATCCCGAAGGGAGATTCATGGGCAAGTGACATTCATACCTCCAGGATGAAGTGGGATAAAAACGCGATCACGGCCAAAAGGTAGGCTGCGGCCAGAAATTCTGGCGCCCGGAAAAGCCGGAGTTTGGCAAGCGTTGACTCCAGAATGGCCAACAATGGAGCCAGAATGGAAAGCTTGAGAATAAGATAGGCGAATCCTGCCAATAAACCCTGGAAGGATGCTCCATGGGAGATACCCCATGGAAGAAAGAATGAAATGATGATCGAAAAGTAGACCAGAAGCTTGATGGAACTTCCCCATTCCATCAATGCGAGATGTCGCCCGGAATATTCCAGGAGCATTGCCTCATGGATCATGGTGAGTTCGAGGTGTGTGGAGGGATTGTCGATGGGAAGTCTTGAGTTTTCAGCCAGAATGATGAGGAAAAAGGATGTCGTGGCAAAAACGAGGCTGGGATAAAGGGTAAAATGTCGGCTTCCAAGTGTTTCAGCAATGGTGGAAAGGGAGGTGGACCTTGAAATCAGCGATGCCGTGAACAGGATCATCATTGTGGCCGGTTCGGCCAGAAAAGCGATCATCATCTCCCGTCTGGCTCCCAGGTCGCCAAAGGGTGTTCCGATATCCATGGCGGACAGGGCCATGAAAATGCGCGCCAGGGAAAACACCCCAACGAGAGCGATGGCGTCAGCTGCCGGTCCAAAAGGAAGATCGGTCGTCACAGCCGGAACAAGTGCCGCTGCCAGTCCCATGGAGCCAAAAACAATGTAGGGAGTCATCCGGAAAAGAGGAGAAGCACCGGTAGCGACGACCGCTTCTTTTCCCAGAAATTTGAAAAGGTCCCGGTATGGTTGAAGAATTCCGGCGGATTTTCGATTTTGCAGCCAGGAGCGCCACATATTGATCCAGCCGAGGAATATGGGGGCAAAAAAGATCACAAAGGCTGTCTGGAACAGCTCATCAATGCTTTTGAAAAGAAGATCCGTGATCCACTGGTGTGGATCGGGGTTGATGGGTGTCATGGTGATTTGACCAGAAAGAGAAGAAACAGGAGTGTCAAAAAACTATAGGTAAGGTAGACGGAAATTTTTCCTGTCTGGAGTTTTCCGAAAAGGGCGGATAATTTTTCCACCAGTTTCTGGATTGGCCGATAGAATAAAAACCAGCTTTGGTCATCAATTTCCACAAAAAAAATGGGTTTCTCATCGGTTGGCAGGGGAAGATGTCTTGTCATCCTGTAAGCCGGAGAAAAAAAATGCCGGATGGGTTGTGAGAACGAGTCGGCCGTATCTTGCATCCGGGAGGTTCGCACGGGGTATCCACAGTTCCAGGAGGATGTTTTGCGCGTTTTTTTGTTAAACAGGAATCGGATTGCAAAAAACGTCAACATT
The DNA here is from genome assembly GCA_028064945.1 of Nitrospiraceae bacterium. The sequence goes on from JAPTWQ010000010.1 coordinate 35,717, forward strand.
GTTGCGCTGACAATCACGACAAGAAAGATAAACGGACTATAACTGGCCCGTTTTGCGGATTCGGGAACAAGCCAGAGCCATCCGGCTCCGTTTGCGTCTTTACCCAGACCTTCACCTGTCAGGGAGACGGATATGGTTTCAAGGTGGCTGACGACGAACGTCGGGAGACAGCCCAGTGCCAGACATCCCGCAGCAAGCCAAAGCATCCCGAGCCGTTCAAAAACCGTTGCTTCATGACGTTCGGGTAGCGGTTGAGTTCTGGGAACTCCCAAAAATCCAATACCGTAGACTTTGACAAAACACATCGCTGTCAAGGCGCTGACCAGGGCGAGTCCGGCCGCCGAGAGGGCGACAAGACTGCGAATGCCGCCGGTATCGAGAAGAGGGACCGAGAGGGCGGTCTGGAAGGTGAGCCACTCCGATACGAAACCATTGAGCGGGGGGATTGCCGAGATGGAGAGGATCGCGACCAGGTAAAGAGCTGCTGTCTGGGGCATTGAGCGGATAAGCCCCCCCATCCTGTTCAGATTTTTTTCACCGGATGAGTGGAGGATGGAGCCGGCACCCAGAAAGAGGATCCCCTTGAAGACCGCGTGATTGAGGCTATGGTAAAGTGCTGCGATCAGACCGAGTGCTCCCGGAATGGGGTGACCTGTTCCAAAAAAAATGACCGAAAGTCCCAGCCCCATGACAATGATTCCGATATTGTCGATCGACGAATAGGCCAGAAGACGTTTCAGATCATTTTGGGTGAGGGCAAACAGAATTCCGAAAAGGGCGGTGAACAACCCAATCGCAAGAACGACCGCTCCCCATTTCCAGGACAGATTCTGGACGCCGATCAGGTTGAACCAGACCCGGATCATTCCATAGATGGCGACTTTGAGCATCACGCCACTGAGGAGTGCCGATATGGGTGACGGAGCGACGGGGTGGGCTTCGGGAAGCCAGATGTGAAGGGGAAAAATTCCCGCTTTGGCCCCAAATCCAAAAAAAGCCAGAAAAAAGGCCATGGCCATAAGAAAAGAAGAATGGTGCCCTTTTGCCATGGTATCGAAAGCATATCCGGAAAAGTCCGACAGACTTCCTCCCGAGGAGAGAATCCCAAAGGACAGGAAAAGGGCGAGTGTACCGATATGGGCAAGGAGCAAATAGAGGAATCCCGCCTGCCGGACCACATCCTTTTCGTGGTCGGTCACAACCAGAAAGTATGATGTCATGGCCATCGATTCCCATGAAAGAAGAAAAAGGTATGAATCGGCCGAAAGAAGAACGAGTGTCATGGATATCAAGAAAAGATTATACTGGAAAGACAAAAAACCCAGATCGGACCTATGGTGATCTTCTTTAAAATACCCTGCCGCAAAGACAGAAATGCCGAAGGAGACGAACCCTATGAGCAGAATGAACAAAGAAGAAAGGGCATCCTGATGAAGGTGAAAGGGAAGACCTGGAAGGCCGAAAGGGATGATTTTGGTCTGGGGAGATCCATTTAAGCCAGTAAAGCCGGATATCGCCAGCAGAAGGCTTCCAGTCGCACTCGGAAGAAACATCTGATAGAGGGATACGCTGGGGACTTGTGAGAGAAGGAGCGACAGGATGGCCAAAACAAACCAGAACACAACGGCCGAAAGAGATAGGTCTAACGGAGTGAAGGAAAAAATCATTCGATTCGTCCCGTGACAGCTGTCCTGTCTATTTGTGATAAGTGTTCATTAAAACGAAATCCTGACTTGAGCCGTCCCCAGTCTGCTTTTTGGGTCCCGAAAGTATCTAAGTCAAAAGCACCTTTACAAGTATCTCCCTATTTCCAGTTTAATTCAACGTTAATTATTCTGAACAGGTTTGTCGGAAAACCTGTATCTTTATTCATGGATGAACTCTCCGATGGATTTTGTTAGTCTGAACACCAAAAGGGTTTTGTCTCTGTCCAGGGTCCGGTCGTTAAAGGTGCTTTTGTTGTCCATAGGATGTTTTGGAGGGGATTCGCATGGTTCTGGAAAAAGCCAGGAGTATTTCGTTTGTCCTGTTCCTCCTTTTTGCGGGAGTCATGGGTGTTACCCCTTCATTGGCCTCTGATCTTCCCTCCTTTTCCGGTGCGACCGGATGGATCAACAGTCCTCCTCTCACCGATGGCTCCCTTCGGGGGAAGGTGGTCCTGATCGATTTTTGGGAGTATACCTGCGTCAACTGTGTCCGGACATTTCCCGTCCTCAAACGCTGGTACCGCACCTACGGACCCAAAGGGCTTGTTCTGATCGGTATCCATACACCTGAGTTTTCTTTTGCCAGGAAAGAAAACCATGTCGCTTACGCTGTGAAGAAGTATCATCTGGAATACCCGGTGGCGATCGACAGTGACAGAAGACTCTGGGACCGATTTCACAACCATTACTGGCCGGCCCAATATCTGTTTGACCGGAATGGAAAACTGATCTTTCACACGATTGGTGAAGGAGATGACGAACGGATGGAAGCCGCTATCCGGGGGGCGATCGGGGTGGGGGCAAAAGCTCTTGAATCTTCTGCTGCTCCGGATTTTCCGGAATCGATGACCCCCGAACTTTATGCCGGGACAGAGCGTCAGTCATTGTCTCCCCCCCCCCGGATTCGTTTCCGGGGAACCGTTTGTCTACCCGAAGGGGCCCGTTGTTTCTGACAACATCAATCTCTCCGGGAGCTGGATTTCAACCGCCGAATTTGTCCGTCCCGTTTTTTCCGGTGGACATCCTGAATTGACGCTTCCTTACCATGCTGCTGGCGTGAGGTGTGTCCTTCGCCATGAAAAAGGGGCAAAGCCTGTCAGGATCCTGGTTTTCCAGGACGGAAAACCTGTCTCCAGAAAAGTTTCGGGTGAAGATATCCGGTATGATCGAAAAGGCGAATCGTATCTTCTGCTTCGAGCTCCAAGAATGTACACGCTGATTTCCCATCAGAGCTTTGGTGGTCATACCCTGACGCTGGTACCGGCAGGTCCGGCCGTGAGGATTTATTCTTTCACCTTTGATCCCACCTGAAAGGGAAAAACATGAACGAAAAAGGGTATCGCTTGCTGAAGGTCGATGTTCCTTCCGGGGAGGCCCAGAATGTAGCAGACTGGCTGGTCAAGAAAACCAAGCTCCCTGTCCTGGAGCAGGAAGTTTCCGGGATTGTCAGGCTCACGGCATCTCTCGAACGTCTTGATAGTCTTGAATCCCTTCTGGTAAGGGAGTCGGTCAAATCCATGGGCGCCATAGAGGCCACCGATGAGTTTCTTCCCGGAGAGGACTGGGAAACCCTGTGGAAAAGTCAGGGATTCCAGAGATTTCTGGTGAATCACTGGCTTTCAATCATTCCCGAATGGGATACCGATCCCAAGCCTGCAACGCCCTTTATACGGATTCATCCGCATCTGGCTTTCGGAACCGGACTTCACGAGACGACGGGGAAGTGCCTGTCGCTTCTGGTCGACTATTATCCAAGGGTTCCTGTCGAAGGGGGAAAAATTCTGGATTTCGGGTCGGGTACCGGGATTCTGGGCATTGCGGCACTTGTATTGGGTCACGGAGACTTTCTTGTCGCTGTGGACAATGATCCCCTTGCGGTTGAGGCGACTTTGGAAAATCTGGAGCTGAACGGTCTCAAGCAATTTTCGAAAACGGGGCTTTCTCCTGAAACCCCGGGGGATGGTTCCCCGTTTGGAAACGACGGGAAGTTTCGGCTGATCATCGCAAATGTGACGGGAGGAGTTCTCGTAAACTGGATTCCGTATTTGTGGGAGCTTCTTGAACCGGGAGGGGCGATGGTCCTGTCAGGGATTGCAACGCGAGAGAGGAAAAAGGTGGAAGAGATCCTTCCGGCTCCAAGATCCTTTCACAAGGCAAAAAAATTTCACACATTCTGGCTCAGAAAGGCGGACTTTTGAGTCAAGATCATCCGAAGTTTTCCTCTTCCCCGATTGTGGAGACGTTGAGGAGCTCTCTTAAAAACAGGATCTGTCTCGCTCTTGATGAACCGGATGTTGTCCGGGCCCGATCCCTTCTTCTGGCGATCGGAGATATGGTCGGAATGATCAAGGTGGGTCCGGTCCTTTTCATGCGGTCGGGAATGCGTTTTCTGGAGGAGATTTCCGACCGGGGAATTCCTCTTTTCCTTGATCTGAAATGGCATGATATTCCCAACACGGTTTTTGGTGCGATCTCCGGTCTATCCCTGCCGACACTCAGGCTGTTGACGGTCCACGCTCAAGGCGGGGAAGCAATGATTCGCGCGGCTAGGGAAGCTTCCGACAGTCTTCCTGGAGTCTCGCCGCTGGTTTTGGCTGTGACACTGTTGACCCATCTGGATGACCGTGAGCTTGGCCGGCTCGGAGTCTCCGACCGCGGGGCGGGAGTACTCGGACTTGGGAGTTTGGCCCTGGAGTCCGGTGCGCATGGGCTGGTGATGGCTCCGGGTGATCTTTCATCCGCAAGAAACCGTTTTGGTGGGGTGCCCTATCTTGTGACTCCCGGAATCCGTTGGGAGGAAGGGTCTGTTTCCGGCGGGGGCAGAAAGGATGACCAAGTCTTGGCGGGAAGTCCCAAAGAGGCACTTCTGGGTGGATCGGACCTTCTGGTGATCGGGCGTCCCTTTTTGAAAAGCCAGGACCCCAAAAGATTACTCGAAGATCTTCTTTCCTCCGTCTGAACTAGCGTTTTCGCTTCTGCCTGTTGAGAAAAGCTCCGCCGTTTATCCCGCAGAGCTTTTCTCACAAGAATCATGGGAGGATGGGTATGGCAGAGTTAAAACCGGCGGGAGTCCCTTTTCATTTTCTGGATATTTTCACCAATTTTCAGAATTTTTTCTGAAGTCAGATCACGAATCGTGAGATTCGCTTCTTCGTCCCCGGCAAAATTGCAAAGGGCAATGGTATAGCAGCCTGTCCCGCCACGAATGATTTTCAAGGCCAGATTGGAATAGTGGCAATGGACCCCGACGAACAGGCAAACGTCAATTTTGTTATGCCAGATCGTCAGGTTGGGGTGATTCGGATTGATTTCAGCTTCTGGATCAATCTTTGGGTATTTTGGGCGATAGTCCGGCATTGGTATGATGTTGATCCCACATGTTTCAGCAACATGTGCCACGGCATTGGCCATTTCAATGGCTTGAGCATTCCATCCCCAGAGCACAAGCGGACCCGGAAAGATGGTGGGAACTTTTGCATGGGCCAGTTGTCTGGCGGCCTCTTCAATAGCCTGATCCTCAAAAACCCTCAGCCCCAAAATGGATCCTTGCCCTTCGACTGGCAACGTTACGCCCATCATGGCCGCAGCTGGTGGAAGAAATCCTTCTGGTCCCCTTGAAACCTGGTATGGCTTCATCAATCCTCCTGTTCATTATTGGGTTACATGTTTTGTGAATCAATCTCCTTCAGCAATGTCAATCCACTCCAATCCGGCAATCACAACACCCAATACGTAAATGTCCGGATCCGAGAGGCTCCAGAGCGGGTTCTTTTCGAGCGAGAGACCTCTTTTTCCATGAATGATCCTGTCAAAAGTCATCCTGTTTTGGGTGGAGAGGAGAACCCATTGCCCGACTTCTGTGGACTTTGAGGGATCGATCCAAACAAAATAGTCACTTGAGATCGCGGACTGCTTCTCGGTGGGAAATTGCGGGTTTCCCCCTTCATCCGTCCAGACCGAAAAAGTGGAAGCTCTGGTTTCGGGAGAAACGGACTGCTGACGTTTTTCAGAATTCATCAGATCTCCTCGCTGAAAGACATTCCTTAAAGAGAGATGCGTTTCTATTTCATTGATGCTGACAAGAGATGGGCTTTTCGCTCTCGCAGAATCTGGGACAGACGGTCAACTTTCTCCGGGGAGACATCCCGAACGGTCAGATGAGCCTCGTCATCCCCCGAAAAGCTGCATAGGGCAATCGTGAAGCAGTCGGTTCCACCGCGAATGATCTTGAGTGCGATATTTGAGTAATGGCAGTGAACGCCAACAAAAAGACAGACATCGATGGCGTTGTGCCAAATTGTGATATTGGGATGATTCGGATTGATTTCCGATTCCGGGTTGATCTTGGGATATTTGGGCCGATAGTCCGTCATCGGGATAATGTTCATGTTTCCTGCCTCGGCAAGCTTCCTGACGGCTTTGGCCATTTCCTGTGATTCCTTGCTCCAGTTCCAAATGACGAGAGGACCAGGAAAAAGGGTGGGATTCTTGGCTGCAAGTATTTTATCTGCCGCGATGATGAGAGCCTCTTCTTCGTTAAAAATGCTTCCCTGAACCAGAGACTCCCCTGGATCCGGAAGGATGACTCCCTCGATGGCAGCTGCTGGTGTCAGAAAAGAACTTTCACCGATGGGCATGTGATATCTGGACATAATCCCCTCCTTGTTGTCGCCAAATTGCTTGATGCTTCTGTTCATCTGAGTGTTCATTATAATGAACACTTGAATCTGTTGTCAAACAAGGCCACTGTTTGGGGAGGAAGAATGATTGAAGGGGATAATTATTAAGTATTATTGATTCATTTATTTTTTTATTTCTTGATCAATTCCGGAGTGTCCTGTGTCGGAGATGTGTTTCTTTTAAAATACGAATGTGTCCGTTTTTATTATCAATTATTTTTGGAATAAAAATATGATCACATATTGAATTTTGCTTGCAGATCATCATGGGGCCATAACAGAGGCGACCTGAACCACATGATGCCGGTGAAAAGCGCATGTTTTGCGTGGAAATGTTCATTGGAAGGTTCTATTCCTTCAAAGATTCATAAAGAGGATTTTTGTCCATAAAAAGAGTGCTGGGGGAATGGAATAACCGCCTATTTGTCTTCCGGGGGTTGTCCATGATCAATTTTTTCTGTAACTTGAATCTGTTACCACTGATCATCTAGACTTCTTCCATGCAGAAAGTCAGTGAGAGAATCCGAAATCTTCGTTTGGAAAAAAAAATGACCCTGAGGGGGCTTGCGTTGGCCGCGGGCATTTCTCCCAGCGCCCTGTCCCAGATCGAGTCTTCACAGGTGTCTCCTTCCGTTGCCACCCTTGAAAAGATTACCGCGGCTCTTCATCTTCCCATCACCGTTCTTTTTGATGAACCGGATGAAGCGGGAGATCCGGTTCTGATGCCGGCACAGGACCGACGCCGTGTCTACAGCGCACCTTCACATGCCACTCTTGAGCCTCTGGCGAGAGGACTTTCCAAGAAAAAGATGCAGCCTTTCCTTTTAAGGCTTGATCCTGGGGGGGAGGTCGGAGATTATCCCTATTCGGGAAGCGAAGGTGAGGAGTTTGCCATTGTTCTGGAAGGGGAGATTCTTTTTGAACAGTCGAACAGGACCTATACCCTGAAGGACCTTGATGCGGTCTATTTTGACCCCACAAAGCCCCATAACTGGAAAAATACCGGAACAGGACCTGCCACGGTGCTTCTCGTTTCTTCCTCCTGAAAAACAACCAGAAGAAAAAGGGGTTTTGACCAAAAAGCCCACTAGCCCTTCCCGCTCCGAAGGGGCCATTTTCCGGATGTTTCAGATGTTGTGCATCGGGGGGCTGAGGACTGCCGCCCTGCCAGGGACCCAAACCAGCTGAGCCCCTGGGTTTGATCCGGCTGGTCAGCCATGTTGCAGGGTTTTCAGTCAGACGACGTCTTCTTCATCGTCGCTTTCCTTTCTCACCCAATATCTTGAAAATTCCTCAAGGTGGCAAAGGGTTGTCATGTCCTTCATCCGGTCGACAAAGAGCGTTCCCCGGAGATGGTCTGTCTCATGCTGCAAGATGACAGCCGGGAACCCTTCCCAGTCGAGAAGCATCTTTTTTCCATAACGGTCCAAAGCCTCAAGCTTTACTGCCCGGCTTCTGGTCACTTTTCCCCGAAGGTTGTCGACGGACAGGCATCCCTCCCATCCATACCGTGTCTCTTTAGACATATATTTGAAGACCGGATTGACGAGAACCAGAAGGCCGATGGAAGGGGCATCGGGATACCGCTCGTTTTCAATGGACTCGACAACGACGACCTGTTTCGAGACATGAACCTGGGGAGCGGCGAGCCCCAGACCGTCACCATCCCTCATTGTGTCGACAAGATCGTCGATAAAGCTCTGGAACGCGGGTGTTTCGATTTCTGCCAACGGAACCGCCTCGGCAATCTTTCGGAGGATAGGATTTCCCATACGGGCTATTTTCAAGAGGGCCATTAAAATTCGACTCCTTTCTGGGCCATGATCCCTTTTTCATAAGGGTGTTTGATGGCCTTCATCTCGGTCACCAGATCGGCCCGCTCAATCAATCGCGGATGGGCATTTCTTCCGGTCATGACAAGATGAAGGTCCGGAGGTTTTTCATCGATCAGGGCATCGACCTGTTCCATATCGATATAATGGTAACGCATGGCGATATTGATTTCATCGAGGATGACCATGTGGTATTTTCCGGAAAGAATCTCTTCCCTGACCCAGGCAAACGCCTTCTGGGCCACTTCCCGGTCCCGGACAGGGTCCTTGGTTTCCCAGGTAAATCCCTCACCCATCTGCCTGATGGTGAGAATCCCCTCGAATCGCTTGATGGCGTCAAGCTCCCCGTAATGCCAGGATCCCTTGATGAATTGGGCAATCAATACCGGCATTCCGTAACCCGCGGCCCGAAACGCCATTCCCAGGGCAGCGGTGGTTTTCCCTTTGCCGTCTCCCGTATGAACAATGACCAAACCTTTTTTGGGGGCTTCATCCGTCATAGGGTTTTCGACTTTGTCAGCCGGTCTCCTGTATGGATATTGTATTTTTTCTGATAGCCACGCGGGGTGACCATTTTTCCGGCGATGATCCTGGTCTGGGAGTTGCCCACGAGGATGGTGGTGAGCATGCCGATGGGGTGGGTGAGCATCTCCGAAAGGTTCGATATGACAATGTTTTCCCCTTCCCTCATGGCACTTTTCACAATTCCAACCGGGGTATCATGATCCCGGACCTCCATCATGATTTCCCGGGCTTCCTCGATTTGACGAACCCGTTTTGATGATTTCGGGTTGTAGAGGGCGATGACAAAGTCCGCTTCAGCAGCGGCCCTGAGTCTTTTCCGGATCACTTCCCATGGGGTGAGGAGGTCGGAAAGGCTAATGGAGGCAAAATCATGCATCAGGGGAGCTCCCAGAATCGAAGCGCACGCCGAAAGGGCAGTGACGCCCGGTATGACCTCGACATCGATTTCGGTGCCGGTGTAACCCCGGTCGGCTAAAACCTCATAGGCCAGCCCGGCCATTCCATAGATCCCGACATCCCCGCTGGAGACGAGCGCTACGGTTTTTCCGGAAAAAGCAAGGTCAACCGCCTGGGAGGCACGTTCGATCTCCTCAGTCATCCCGGTCTGGATAATGGTCTTGTTCTGGATCAAAGGGCGGACAAGATCAATATAGGTGCGATAGCCAATGATGATCTCGGCATGCTCAATGGCCCATTTTGCCCGATGGGTCAGGTGTTCTTCCGATCCCGGCCCGAAGCCCACGAGGAGAAGGCTTCCCCGGGGGGATTCGGGGGTAAGGGGTGCGTTATTGGACATGATATGATCTTTTCCTTCCTGGAATGCATATGGAGTTTCCGTGGAGAATGATATGTTGGTGTTCCCTCTAAGGAGAAATCGGCATGGTGCGGACAGACTGCACACATGGGATATGATAAAGCCCGGGCGGGGCATACATCAACTGTCCCCCGATATGACCCCCAATCCTTTAATTTTCGGAGACAAACGTGTGGCAGGAGTTCTGGTTATCCTTTCTACCCCTTTTTGTAGCCATTGATCCACCAGGCATCCTTCCTCTGTTTATCGGGCTGACCGGAGAGCTGGAGGCGGGTCAACGAAAACAGATCGCAAGAACCGCGGTCCTCACCGCTTTCATGGCGAGTGTCCTTTTTGCCGTGGGTGGAAAAATCCTTCTGGATTTTCTGGGGCTTTCCATCTGGGACTTTTCAATCTCGGGGGGAATCCTCCTCCTGGTCCTGTCGATTTCCGATTTGCTGAAGAGCCAGAGTCAGGCGGCAGGATCTGCCCTGTCCTCCCCGCCGACGTTGCCAAAATCCTGGGGAGCGGTTCCCATGGGAATCCCACTGATCGCCGGTCCAGCGGTGCTCACCTCTTCTCTCATTCTTGCCAAGAGCCACGGAATCATTCTGGTTGTCGGGGCTCTTTTTTTCAATATGGCGATCCTGTACCCGCTTCTGTCCATGTCCGATGTGATCAATAAAAAGATCGGGGTGACCTCATCCGCGGTGGCGGGAAAGATTTTCTCCCTCCTCCTGGCGGCGATCGCCGTTCGACTCATCCACTTCGGGATCCTGGGACTGATCCGGACAACCCCCTGATCAGCTTTCGGACGTGGCTTCCCGGGCTTTCCATCTGGCGACGGCCATTGTGGCATTTTCCGATTTGACCTTCTCGATTGAAAGTTCTCCACTACCATCCGGAAAGGGCGCATGGAGACGGATTGCGAGAAGGGCAGCCGGTTCCGAGACTCCGGGCGTCCCGACATGAGACCGGACTACCTCCGATGGGTTGGGAGAATCGATTTGCGAGAGCTCTTCCCGGGTATAAATCTCCAGCGGACGATTGAAAAACCGGGCGGTCTCAAGGATCCCTTCCTCATCTTTTTTCAGGTCGATCGTGGCAAAACGGGCGATCGACGAAACGGACAGATTGGCTTTTTCCAGTGTCTGTTCAACAAGGGAAATGATTTCTTTTGCGGATGTTCCCCGATTGCAACCGATTCCGACGGCAAGGACCCTTGGGTGAATCGTGACATGAACCGGCAGGAGATCCGTCGGCGGGGCAGACGACGAAGAGATCACAATCGCGGCCCGGGCCAGTGGCATGGGATCCGGCCACTCCCCATGAAGAAGTATGTTGGGTTTGAGTGTTCCGGATAGCTGTGTGAACGGGATTTTTTCGGGGTTGAGCACCAGAACCCGGTCTCCGTCGACGATTGCGGAACTGACCCGTTTCAGGAGATCAAAAGGAGTGAGGTCGGCTCCGATCTCTTTTGCCATCATGTCAGGAGCGATGGTGTCCCTGACATCGGTCCCGGTGGTGATGACCGGTATGGCTCCCAGGATTTCTCCCGCTTCCCTCGCAAGAGCGTTGGCTCCTCCAAGGTGTCCTGAAAGGAGGCTGATGGCAAATCGGCCGGTGACGTCGATGACGACAATTCCCGGATCCTTTTTTTTATCCACGATCAGGGGGGCAATGGTTCTCACCACGATCCCAAGGGCCATGACAAGGATTATCCCGTCGTAGGAGTCGAAGAGCCCGGGCAGAAGATTCTTGACGACCCCGTCAAAAATGACTGCGCCTTCCGGCGCTTCGCCGGCATATCTCTCGGAGACGTAAAGTGTGGCATCAAGCCCCTTCAGGAGGGCGGCGGCTTTTTCAAGACCGGGTCGGGTGATGGTGATGATGGCGATCTTTTCTTTGGCAGTTGTCAGAACGGGTATGGATTCCATCAGGATTGTTCTCCGGCTATTTTTTAGGGGGTCTCGGGTTTCTTGGGTGAAAAGGAAATGATGACGACCGGATTCATGGCTTCGATCCTGTGAAGCCCCAGAATGGTTTTTCCTCTTCCTGTCTGGATCTGCCAGATTTCGGGAGAGATCCCCTTGTCCCGGGTCCAGTCGAGAACCTCGGAAATGTTTTCAAAGGTCGCAAGGTTGATGACCACTTTTCCGTCGGGGGGCAGGAGTTCTTGTGACAGGTCGAGAAGGTCTGCGAGCCTTCCTCCGGTTCCACCGATAAAAACCCTGTCCGGGCGGGGATCTCTGGGGAGTTTTTCAGGGGCCTTTCCATGAATCGTCCGGATGCGTTCCTCGAGTCCAAAGGTTGAAACATTTTTGATCAGGCAGTCAAAATCCTCCTGATCTTTTTCGATCGCGGTCACTGTGAGTGTCGGCACCAGACGGGCGGCTTCAATTCCGACGGATCCGGAGCCCGCGCCGATATCCCACAGGTGCAGGCCGGGAGCGAGGTCCAGTCTGGAGAGGGAGAGAACCCGAATCTCCGTTTTGGTAATGAGTCCCTTTCTGGGAACCGTAAAATGAAAAGCTTCTTCTGGCAGGCCGAACAGGGTTTCCCGGCTCATGGGCGATCTCCTTTGATCCTTGTCTTGAGTGTTCAGTCGGGAGGATTGAGTGTCACGACGACGACATTGAGTGGGGCAAATGGTGTTTCGCGGAGCATGTCCAACTTCCCGGGAGTGAACAGGCTGATGGTCTGGCCATCGAGTCCGATGTTTTCGAGGACGGCGAATTCGTTCAGCCTTTTTTTGAGAAGAGGGTCCTTTTCGATCGCCAAAAGGACCTTTCGGGGGCCTTCTGAGCCATCGGTATAGAAGGCCAGAAGATTGCCAAGCCCGGTATGGGGGATCTTCTCGGGACTGTCCGGCCGATGGAAGGAAATCACTGTGGATTGTTCCCATGGAAGACCCAAAAGGGAAAAGGCTCTCTGGACGAGTGTCGGGGCGGGATAAAAAGCCAGGCTTTCCTTTCCGATTGCCCGGATGAGGGTCGATCCGATTCCATAATAGAGCGGGTCCCCGGAGGCCAGAATCACCGCGACCTCCGATGAGGATTGCTCCTGAAACGGACGGAGACGATCGATGATCGGCTCCATCTTCCCACGGATGGTGAGTCTTTCAATATCCGGAGGGAGTGGTCCGGTGAGCGTTTTCAACTGGCGGTCTCCACCGACGAGAAGAGAGCAGCGAGAGAAAAGTCCGGAAAATCGGAGATCTTCTGTCGAGAGCCCTTCCGGTTCCATCCCGATGACATGGATGCGGGCTTCCCGGTGAACGGGATTTTGGAGAGCCTCTTTTCTTAGCATGTTTTGTCTCCCTCATGGGAGAGGATGGTCCCATCGAAGTTGGTGAGGAGGACTTCGATAGGAAGCTCGTTCTTTACTGTTTTCTTCAATTGGCTGGTGACCCTTTTTCCCAGGAAGGAGAAAAAACCTGTGCATCCCGCCGCCAAGGCGATTTCTCCGGCGTGTCTTGCGGTATTGGCGTGGGCGATCTCATTGCAGACAGCTTCCGGACACCCTGCCTCCCGGGCGACGGAGGAGAGAAATTCAAGATCCACCGATGAGCCTGCCGCATGCGTTTGGGTGACGCCTGCCGCCAGCTTGGAAAATTTCCCGAGAAAACCCGCCATGATCACCCGTCCCACCTTTTTCTTGACCGCCTCCCGAAGGGAGAATCCCGTGAAATCCCCGATCTGGATGAAGGCCTCTTCCGGGAGGTCCGAGCGGATCTTCTGGGCAAATTTTTCACTTTGCCCGCCCGTTGTAAACACAAGTGTAGAGATGTCCCGGGCCAGGGCGACATCGATCGCCTGGGAGATGCTGGCCCTGTAAGCGGATGTGCTGAAAGGAACGACTATGCCTTTTGTTCCCAGTATGGAAAGGCCGCCCAGTATCCCCAACCGTCCGTTCAGTGTCTTTTCTGCGAGAACTTCTCCATTGGGAATGGAGATGGTGACATCCATTCCCGGATCGCTCCATCCGTAATGTTTTGAGGTCCAGGTCTTCAGATCGTCCTGCCGCAGAAGAAACTCGTTTTTGATCATCTCTCTGGGAACAGGATTGATGGCGGGATCTCCGACAGCGAGGCCCAGTCCCGGCTTGGTGACGGTTCCAACCCCTTCTCCCGCAAAAAAGCGCACGCCGGGGACGCACGTGATCCGGACGGAAGTGATGATGGAGGCTCCATGGGTGACATCGGGATCATCGCCGGCATCCTTGACGATGGTTGCCGTTGCGCTGGGACGATCCTTGTCGGAATGGAGGTCCAGGCAAAAATCGGCGAGAGGAAAAACGGCTTTTCTGCCAATGGGAAGCCTGACAGCGATCTCTTGGGGGGGGGCTCCTTCCAGAAAGGCCACCAGACAGGCCGCCACACCGGCCTGGGAGCATGCGCCGGTGGAAAATCCTGTTCTTTGTCCTTTTGGTTTTTCCTTGTTTTCCACTTTGTCAGGGCTATCCCGGTGTTCTGTTTGGACGCAGGAACCGTCCATGGGTTTTGAAAGAAGGGAGGTCATCGGTTTGGTTCAGATCACTTATCCTAGAACGCCATAGCCTCCTTCTTCAAGTCTTGGGACTATTGTGAGGTTGGGGGAGGAGATTGTCGGGAATCGGAAGGGATGAAAACCCGGCTTCCCAAAGAGGGGTCTCACCAAAGGTCCAAATGGCGGAAATCTCTTTCATCTTCTGCCGGTGGTCCGGGGTCAGTCTCGTCAGGAGGGTGTTGAAGGACTCTCCATGGTTAGGATGAAGCATGTGGCACAGTTCATGAACAATCACCAGATCCAGAATCTCTTCGGTCATCTGTGCCAGCCTGAGCGACAGGGACATGACCCCATGACGGTTCATCGATCCCCATTGCCTTTTTGTATTCCGGATCACAACTTTTTTGGGGTAAAGATTAAGTTGCTGTGAGCGATATTTCAGAATTCCGGAAGTTCTCCGGATCATTTCCGAAAGAAAAAACTCCCTGATGGCCAAAGCTGCTTCATGATCGGAAAGATCTCCGGGGCTTCGGACCGTAATGGTCTGGTCAGGGTTTGTGAAAACCCTTTTTCCGTCCGGTCCGGGATGGTTTTTCTCGATGATGATCCTGTGGAAGATTCCGTCAAAAAGAATCAGTGACTCATAATTTTTTCCGGAATGTTCAGGATGGTTGGCATGGGAATGAAGGATTCCCTGTCGGAATCTCTGGAATCGCGCGTTGATCCATCTCCTGTGGCGATAGAGGATTTCCCGTATCTTTTCTTCGGATGTTCCACGTGGAACTTTCAGATGGAGGGCCCAGCCCACCCCTTTCGGAACGGGCTGAAAAGAAAGTCCATATCGTGTGGGCGAGCGATGGGCCGATATCTCGACCTCAAGATCATTCGGGAGAAATCCTGAGCTCTCCAATTGTTTGTCGGTGGTGTTCGACCTGATCAATTTTAGGACCCATTCTTCAGAAATCCGGGGTGGCTATTCAAAATCGTCCATGTTTTCGGGAAATTCCTGTTGATTATTGACCAGGCGGGATTCTCATATCAACGACCATATAAGACAGGGAAAGGCAGAGGATGACCCCGAGTCCGATTCCGGTATCAAGGATGGGAGTTCCGAGCGGGAGCGACGGGAAAAGGGTTGAAGACAGAATATAAAGACCGACGAAAAGGCTTAAGGAGACAACGGTCCATCCCATTGTCCGGGAAATACGGACGCCTTGCCGGTCCGCCCGGGAAATCAGACGGGCGATCCACAATCCGTTTGTTCCATCGGACAAGACCATACCGATGATAAAGGCCAGCCCGACCAAAAGGGTTTCCCTTATTCCCCCCAACCCGGAGGCGGCCCAGGAGAAAACCAGAGTCTGGGAGATCGTATCGAATGAGACGGCGAACATCATTCCCAAAAGAAGAATGAACAGCGGACGTTCGAGAGGAACGTATCGGAGAAGAAATCGCGATCGGAGACCTGCCGGGACGAAAGGCTTTGACGAATCCGAACGGACCAGTGCCATGGTGTTCATCCCGGCCATACCCAGAAGAAAAGTTGCGGAAAACAGTCCTCCGAAAAGAATCAGTCCTGTCGGGGTTTTCCAGTGGAGGGAGAGAGCCGGGACAGTAAGGCCGATCCCCATGACGACAATCCCGTGTCCCAGGGAGAAGTACAGGCCTGCCCACCGGACAAGCCGGTGTTTGCGGCTCGCCTGAAAGCGCAAGATGGCATCGATCGCTGTGAGATGGTCAGGATCCAGACCATGTCGGAAACCCATGATCAGAGCCATCATGATGAGGACGATGGAGCCCTGGTGAATTGTTCCTGACGAAGATAACAACCCTGTTTCAAGTGACATCGGAATTCCTTTCTCAGCAGATCCGTGGAAGGGGATCTCCCCGCAGCCAGTCCACCATCCGGGTGCCTCCCATGGGAGTGGTCATACGAACCTGACCGCTCCGACCGTTTGGGGCTTCTCCCGTGACATGACCCAAAATAACCGAGTTCCGGCCCAATGGATGATTCTTCATGGTCAAAAGAAGCCTGTCGGCATCCTGTTTCCTGCATACCGCCAGAAGTTTCCCTTCGTTTGCGAGATACAGGGGATCGAGCCCCAGGAGCTCGCAGATTCCCCGAACCTCCTCTCGGACAGGGAGTCGTTCTTCGTCGATCAAAAGGTCGACTCCGGCCGTCTGGGCCCATTCATTGAGAGAAGTGGCAACACCTCCCCTCGTCGGATCCCTCAGACAGACAAGTCCGGGAGCGGATTCGAGCATGCAGGCCACCAGGCCATGGAGTGATGCTGAATCCGAAAGAAGCGATGTGGAGAGCCCCCAATTTTCTCTGGCGGCGAGAACAGCGCTGCCGTGATCACCGATGGATCCCGAGAGCAGAATCGTGTCTCCCGGTCGGATCTTCGAGGGGTCCAGATAAACTCCTTCCGGGATTCGGCCGATTCCTGAGGTATTGATGTAGATGCCATCTCCGCCTTTTCCTTTCTCGACAACCTTGGTGTCGCCGGTCACGAGTGCGACACCTGCCTCCTTTGCGGCAAGGGCCATGCTGTTTGTGATGGTGGCGAGGTCCTTTATCGGAAAGCCTTCCTCAAGAATGAAGGCCGCGGTCAGGTACAACGGAACGGCTCCTCCCATGGAGAGATCGTTGACCGTCCCGTGAACCGCAAGAGATCCAATATCTCCTCCCGGGAAGAAATAGGGAGTAATGACATAGGAGTCGGTCGTCATGGTCCAGGGCCCGCCCTCCAACAAAATCCTGGCCTGATCTCCAAGCGGCCTGAGCCACTGATTGTCGAAGGCCGGAAGGAAAATCTCGTCGACAAGCTGCGCCGAGGCTCTTCCTCCGCTTCCGTGAACCATCTCGATGAGCCCCTTTTCCCGGTCGATAGGAGCTCCGTGGTGGCGCCTTCCGGAAGAGGCGCTCAATGGAGGATCTCCCCGGCATTTTTGGCAACAGTCCCGGATCCATAGTGATAGGCCGCGGCGCAGGCTCCTTCGGCGCTGACCATGCATGAACCGACAGGTGTGTCCGGGGTGCAGAGAGTTCCAAAGATCCGGCAGTCCCGAGGGCGTTTCAGCCCTTTGAGGATCTCTCCGCACTCACAGGCTTTCGGATCGGAGATCGCAGTGATGGTGATATCAAATTGGCAAAGCGCATCGTGGGCTGAATATTCCGGGCGTATTTCCAGAGAACTCTCGCCAAGGATGCCAAGTCCCCGCCATTCGAAAGAGGAAGTCGTCTGAAAGACCTCCCCGACCAGCTTCTGGGCCAGTGGATTTCCCTTGGGAGTGACCGCCCGGCGGTATTCGTTTTCCACAATGGCCTGATGGCCGGAAATCTGATTTGCAAGCATTTTTAATGCGAGAAGAATATCCAGCGGTTCGAATCCGGCGATAACGACAGGGATGTGGAATTCGTCGGCGACAAAAGAATATGCATCTGACCCGATGACGGTGCTGACGTGGGATGGTCCGATAATGCCGTCGAGCTCGGCTCCTGATTTCTGGTTCGACAAGATGGCCCGCATGGCCGGAGGCGTCATGACATGATTGGCGAACACGAAAAAGTTTCCAAGCCCGGATTGTCGCGCTTCAATGAGCACTGCGGCTGTTGGAGGAGTCGTCGTTTCAAAGCCGATGGCAAAAAAGACGACTTTTCTTTCCGGGTATTTCCGGGCCAGAGCGAGAGCTTCAACGGCCGAATAGATGATCCGGACATCGGCCCCCCGGGATCTGGCCTTCATGAGCGTCATGCCGGCCGATCCCGGGACACGGAGGACATCTCCGTAAGTGACGAGGATCACTTCCGGTCGAAGGGCGAGGTCAATGGCGGCATCGATGCGTCCCATGGGAAGAATGCAAACCGGGCAGCCAGGTCCGTGGATCATGCGGATCTTTTCGGGCAGAAGATCCAGAAGACCAAAACGATAGAAGGCATGGGTGTGTCCACCGCAGAATTCCATCAGCCGTATCGGACGGGTCACGGCTTTCTTCAGGTGTGCGATAAGGGAGAGCCCTGTCGGAGGATCCCGAAACTCTTCAATGAACCGGAGGGAGGCCTTCATGAAGCCGTTCCGGTTTCTGGCCAATCCTTCATCAATTCCAGCGTTTCAAGAGCTTCTCCGCTGTCGATTTTGCCCAGGGCAAATCCCACATGAACAATGAGATAATCCCCGATATCCACCGAATCAAGAAGAATGGTCGAAACCTCCTGCTCGATCCCTCCAAGACTCACCCGGACCCGGGACTCGTCCAGTTTTTCCGTTACGCATGCCGGAATGGCAAGACACATTCGATTCTCCTTTCAATCTTTTTGATCCGGATATCTGTCAGGATCCTGCTCAATGCGACCCACGCCTGCCCCAAAGCCAGACCTCCGTCATTTGTCGGAACCCGGAGCGGTCTGTAAACGGAAAATCCCGATTGTCCCAAAAGAGCCGATACCCGCCGGGAGAGAAGGGTATTTTGGAAAACCCCCCCGGAAAGGACGATTGAACGTATTCCGGTCCGTTCTCTCCCCCAAACCGCAAAGTCCCGAACTCCGAGTGAGAGTGTCTCATGAAAGAGTGCCGCGCCCTTTTCCTTTTTTCTCTCCATCCGTAGTTTTTCAAGGAGGGGAAGAAAGTCAAGAATTCCCTGACCGTCCGCTTCACTGATCACATATCCGTTCCCTGTCTCCTGGTTCTGGCCTCTGAAAGATCGTGCCCATACCTCAAGCTCCATGGCTCCTTGTCCTTCATGGTCCAGCTGCTCTTTTCCCCCAAGAAGTGCGTATGCCGCGTCAAAGAGCCGTCCGGCGCTCGATGTCTTGGGGAAAAAGGTCTGCCCGGCGCTTTTGAGGTGATTTGCAAGATCATGCGCCTGGGGGTGGGAGAAGATTTTTTCGGCATCTTCCCCCCGACCAAGGGCGCAAAGTGCGGAGACCCCCATGCGCCAGGGTTCGCGGGGAACCCTGTCTCCTCCCGGAAGGAACAGGGTCCTGAAGTGACCCAGACGGAAGGCGTCCGTTTGGTCAACCCGAAGAAGCTCCCCTCCCCAGGGGGTTTGATCGACTCCCATTCCAAATCCGTCCAGGGCTATTCCAAGAACAGGTCCTTTGAGACCCCGATCGGCCATCACCGATGCGATGTGTGCGTGATGGTGGCCGACGGGGATCACCGGAACTCCCCACTCCTGCCCCCATTCAAAAGCCATCCTGGTCGTGTAAAAATCCGGATGGAGATCGCAGGCGAGGGCGGTCGGAGTCGCACCTTGTGCGTGAAGGAAAGCACGGACAGAAGAGCGGTATTCCTCTCTGGATCTCTCCCCGTCCAGATCGCCCATATGGGGAAAAACAAGAGCCTTTCCCTCCCTGATCTGGCATGGGGCGGTTTTCATCTGTCCTCCCAGTGCGAGAACGAAGGGTTCTGGAGAGTCTGTTTTTGGGGAGGAAGACCTTTTCTTCCCGACGGGGAAGGCTTGTGGGACCCAGCCCCGGGCTCGTCTGAGAAGAATCCGGTTGTTTCCATCCGCGCAGATCAGGCTGTCGTCTTGACGATGGTGAATGATCCGGTCATGTATGAGAAATCCATCGATCTTGCCTGCGAAGATCTTCAGGACCTCTTTTTCTGCGAGAGCGATCGGCTCTCCCTCGGCGTTGGCGCTGGTCATGACCAGCGCCAGCGGTTCCCTCGAGTCCGGAAGGTGAAAGGACCCTTTTCCGAAGAGAAGGTGCTGGATTGGAGTGCAGGGGAGAAAAACCCCTACTCGGTCAAGATCCGGAGCGATCAGATCATACGGAAGAGGGCCATTTTTTTTGATCGGAAGCAGGACGATCGGTCTCTCGGGGGAAAGAAGCGCTTTTTTGGCAAGGATCCCCATATGGGCAAGCATGGATGCTGTCCATAGATCTCCCGTCATGACAGCCAGCGGTTTATTCGGGCGGTTTTTCAGGTTGCGGATTCGGGTTACGGTCTCCCGGTTCCTGGCATCCCCAGCCAGGTGATACCCCCCGATACCCTTGATCGCGATCACCTTTCCCTTCAGAAGTGCCTGGAGGACATTTTGTACCGGGTCTCCACCGGGAACCGGATTTCCCTCTCCGTCAAGAAAGTGTGTTTTCGGTCCGCACATTGGGCATCCGATGGTTTGGGCATGAAAACGGCGGTTTCCGGGGTCTTCAAATTCTTTTTGGCATTGAATGCAGAGGGGAAATCTCTCGAGAGTCGTCCGGACACGATCGAACGGGGGTTTGATGGCGATTGAAAATCGGGGGCCGCATCTGGTGCATGAAATTAGAGGATATTGATACCGGCGGTTTTTCGGTTCGAACAGTTCGGTAAGGCAATCCGGGCAGGTGGCAGTATCCGGAAGAAGGGAATCAAAGCTGGTCCCACGAGTGTTTTCGTCAAACGCCGGAGAGATCCGGATCAAAAAACTCGACTCTTCCGGGCAAGCTGCCACATTTTCCCGTCGGAGGCTGTCAATGCGGGAAACGGACGGTTTTTGGAGCTCAAGCTGCAACGAGAACTCTGAAAGCGCTTTCCTATCGCCCTGAACCTCGATCGTCACCCCACGGGAATCATTTAAAATGAATCCTGTCAGCCCGAGGGAGCTGGCAAGACTAAAAACAAATGGACGAAAGCCCACTCCCTGAACCTGTCCGGAAATAACCAGACGAACCCTTTCGGAGGAGCAAAATGGCTGTCCGGATTTCGGAAGAAATGGATCTCCTATCCTGTGAGGAGTTTGGTGGAGGGCCGTCGGGTCCACTATGCGTCCGTTCTCATAACGGGATCGCACACCCGTTTTTCGAGAGAAAAGATCCATTCGATCCATTTCTCCAGACCGGCTCCCGATTTGGCGGACACCTCGAGGATCGTTGCCTCGGGATTGATCGCCCGGATGTAGTTCAGCGCCATCTCCCGATCGAAGTCGAGATGAGGAAGGAGGTCGGTCTTTGTCATGAGGACGAGATCGGCCAGCTGGAACATCTGGGGATACTTGATGGGCTTGTCCTCTCCTTCGGTGACGGAGAAAAGGACAACCCTGGCCGACTCTCCCAGATCAAAAAGAGCGGGACAGACGAGATTGCCGATATTTTCGATGAAGAGAACCAGCCCGGGAGAAAGAGGAAGATCCCGGGAGGCGTGACCGATCTGATGGGCGTCGAGGTGGCACCCTTTTCCCGTGTTGATCTGGATTGCCGGAATTCCCAGCTGTCTGATCCGGTCGCTATCCCTGCTTGTTGCTTGGTCTCCCTCGATGACGGCCAGTGGGAAGGACTGACTTCCTGCCCGGGACCGTCTCTCGAGTGCCAGAACGGTCTGTTCTATGAGGGTTGTTTTTCCGGTTCCGGGGCTCGAGAGAATATTTAGAGGCAGAATTCTTTTTTCCTGGAAGAAACGCCGGTTTTCAGCAGCCAGCCGGTTGTTGGCGGCGAGAACGTCCTGTTCCAGGCTGATGCGACGGGTTGTGGAGTGGAGATTGGAAGAAGTGGAGTGATTTCGATGATCATGGCTATGGCCATCATGTTCATGGGAATGGCTCTCATTGGATGAGGCGCAGCCGCAATCGATACACATAAAGCCCCCTTGTGTCTTCAGCAACACATGATCTGATCAGCCAGTACTATGGGTGCGAATGCACCCGGTGAACGCATTTTTACAGGACCACAAGTTCCACGACCATGAATTCCATTCCACCGGTTGGTGTGACAGCGCTTTTTCCGCAATACGGACAGCTTCGGAAGGGATCCCTGAGCGGAACGGTCCGTTCGCAGGTGAAGCACCAGCCTGATCCGGGGGGTTCGATGATATCCATTTTCGCCCCTTCTGCGAGGGTCCCTTTCGTGGCAAACTCAAAGCCCTGGCGGAGGGCCGGAATCGATACCCCGGACAGTTCTCCCACTTTCAGAACGATCTTCTGAACCCGGTTGAAGGCGTCGAGTAAGGCCCGCTCCTCCAATAGCTCTAGAAGGCTTGTTGCAAGTGATAGTTCATGCATTTTTCCGTCCTCCCGTCTTCACCTCTCCGGCAAGCGGACCGGGGTGCAGGGGTCGAAGATCCATAACGCCTGATCGAGGCTTGTCCAGAATTCATTCGTTTCACCCGATTCTTCGCAGGGTCCGGAGAGTCCATGCCAGTTGTTGACCCATCTTTTAAAAGGTCCTCCCTCCGGATGAAAGGTCCATTCGGTCGGGGCGAGGATCCGGTAGATCCCGGTCTGTCCGTTGCGGACAGTCGCCAGGTGGACGAGAACCCCACGGGCTGTTTCAGCCCACGCCAGGCCGGTCCCGGGGGCTGTGGATTCTGAGGCAATTCCGAAGAGAAGGCTTTTCTCGGCCATCCGGGGACCTTCTGCTGCCCATGAGGCGAGTTCAAGAAGCCGGGATGCGAGACGGGCGGCAAGAGGACGCTCTGTATCCAGGCTGATGACCAGTGGATGGGAGCTCATTCTGGATTTGGGTCCGGTCTCATGAAAAACTCCCCTAAGATGAGGGTGGGTCAGGAAGTGAACATTGTGGAGACTGTCCATAATGACCTCCCGGGTCTCCATGATCCTCTGTGTTGTCATTTCCGGAAAAAAAACATTCTTCATTCGTTTTTCTTTGAAAAGCTCCCGGGCCAGAAGGGAGACCGGAGTGTTTTTTCCACTTTGCGCCCATTGGTCCCATTGTTCAGGCGAATCCATTTCCATGAAGCGGGAGGATGGACCTCCGAAAACAGAACGTTCGCTTATCTCCCGGAAAGCTCTCCAGAAGGGTGTGTCGGGATTTTCGTCGGGTACCCCGTTGGCCAGCCCCCGAAAATCGTCGAAGTTCCAGCCGCTTGGAGAAAAAGAGGTCCCAGGGAGAGTCAGGACGGTTCTGAGCGACTCGAGAAGACTTTCTTTCAGGACCATCCATTCGGCTTTTCTTCGCTCGTTTGGAAGGATGGGCCGTGACTGGGCACAGCATAAAGCTTCCCGGGCCAAGGTGGTCTGGGCCATGCGACAAAGGGTGAAGAGAAATCCCACCCGGGCGAGGCTCTTCCCGGCATCAATGCCCTCAAGAAGTTTCAGATGGGAAAGGTTCCTGGGAACAATCCCGATCCTCCCCGAAGGCCCGCCCGGGTCACTCTCCAGACAAAGCTCGATCAGTCCGGGGGGAGCTTTTGGAGTTTTGATCGGTCTCAAGAAAGGTCCGATGCGATCCATTTGAGAAATTCCTCATATTGGAGAAGACCATCGGTCATGTCCTCCCCTGTCGCCGCAACCTCATCCGGAACGTCCGTCACACAAATGGCATCGAGAAGCAGGATTCCTTCCGGATTTTTGTAGAGGACCCTCCATAGACCCGGAAAAGCAGTCGAATGGATCTGGCAGGCTCCGTACCCCCTGGAGACCAGAGAGATCCGGTCTTCTTTCAAGAGCCGGTCGATCCATTCGGCATCTGCTTCAGACAGGGGAAGCTTGTTCAGAAAGATTTTATGGGCCCCCTTTCGGGGGGAATGGTTTTCAAGATGCCATGCCAACTCGCCCAGGAGTGGACGAGCATTCATGAGATGGGGAAAGAGGTGCTTGAGTGGGCCTTCATAACGCTCGTCCGGGACGAGGCCGGGCGCCACGACCGGTTTTGTGCGGAGAATCCGGGGAGATCTTCCCACCTCAATTTCCGAAAGGACCACTCCGTTCGAAGACCCCTCCGGACTGTTTCCCAGAAGCCATAGACCTGGATAGTTTGATTCCCGGACATGGAGTGCCTTGCCTTTTTTTTCCGGATCGTCCGAAAGAATCCTCCCGGAGATCTCTCCTTCTCCCAAGAGTTCGACAAGGTGGCCGCATTCTTCCGGCGTGAGGGATTCAAGGGATAACCCATAGCTTTCATCGGGGTGTTCGATGGCTTTTGCCAGCAGATCTTGAATGGCGACCATGGATTCGTAAAGTCTGGGGGTGATGCGTGTGTGTTCCGGAATGTCCGGAGAGGAGGTCATGCTCATGGGTTTTCTCCATCGGTGAGTCCATTGGCCGCTCCGGAGGAGCGGGAAGGGATGTCCGGAAAAAAGCGCTCAAAGTCAGTCTCCCCGGCAAATGCCGCCTCAAGGGCGTCCAGGGCAAGATTGATCTCCATTGCCTCATCCTCCGTCAGAACCTGGCGGGCCTGACCCAGAAAGGCCATGACCCATGTTCCCGGCGTCTGAGCTCCGACCAGGGCCATCTGAATGGATCGGATTTCCCCACGACCCTCGCATTTCGAAAGGAAAGGGTGGGACTCAAGAACCCTCATGGGCACTCCTAGGCACATGGGAATGTTCTCCGGTCGGATATGGTCATGTGAATAGGGTCGGGAGAGATCCTGTCAAAGGGAATCTCTTTCCCGGGAGACAGGACGAGCCCCCATTCAGCGAGGATCTCCGCTCCTTTTTCCAGAATAAGGGGAATCTGTCCTTCTACCAGAGCGGTGAGTGATCCACCGAATTCATCCCATTCCAATGGCTGCACTCCGACCAGGGCCATTTCCCTCGGAGATGATCCAAGGAGGTCGCACAGGATCAGCACCTCCTGGAAGCCGGTTTGATGAAGGCTCATCTTGCCTGAGTGAAGGTAAGCCGGGACCTCTTCATTTCGGCGCACAACAATGGATCCGGGCTCTTGTTGAAAGTCCACGGCATCAAAGATCAGGAGACGGTCGGTTTCCTGGATGAACGGGGTGAGTGAAAGCCCCTGGGTTCCTCCGTCCATGATGGTGACTCCCTCGGGAAGATGAAACTGTTCCTGAAAGGCCCAGACGGCCCGGACGCCCAACCCCTCGTCTCCCCACAGGAGGTTTCCAATCCCCAGAATCAATGTTTTTGGGAGACTCTCCATTTTTCCGGTCACTTTCTGAAGAACCGGAAACCGCTGATCATGGTCCCGACCGAGGTCTGACGTCCCACAATGTCTTCCCTGATCGCCATGTAGATATGTCCCAAAACAAAGACCAGAATAAACCACATGCCGAGGTGGTGGAGTGTTCTCAAATCTTGGGGCTGTCCAACTAGGGGAGTGATCCAGCCAAACAATCGATCGGCCCATGAACCTGCTCCGAGTCCCTCTGCGTACATCGCCCCGCCTGTACCGATCATCACAAGGGAGCCGAGTACGAAAAAGACAAACATGGCCGACTGGGCCACGGGATTGTGTCCATAGTATTTCCTTGGACTCTTTTCCAGAAAGAAGATCCAGCGGATTTCACGGGACAGATCCTTCCACCATTCGCCGCTTGTTACCGGGATGCGGAAAAGTTCCCGGGAATAGGTGTTTCCGATGAAGCTCCATAAAAACCGGATGAGAAATCCCCCGCCGAAGAGATAGGCTGCGACAAAATGGGAGAACCGGATGTCTCCCATCAGGAAATGATGGCTTGCCTCGCCCATGAGACTTGGAAACGGGTGGGCGATTAGATAACCGCTCACCGCCAGGACGAGGATCGATCCGGCATTGATCCAGTGCCAAATTCGGACCGGAGCTTCATAGATGTAGTGGACCCCTTCATCGTTTTCCGGAGCCACCGTGGAAACTTCGACCTCGTACCCCATATTCTTCCTCCATGTCCGGATTTTTACCGGACTTTCACACTGTGAAGAGGTTTCCCCTCTGGCCCGAGGATATGAGTGGAGCAGGCCAGGCAGGGATCGAAGCTGTGGAGTGTCCTGAGTATCTCAAGAGGCTGTTTCGGATCGGCGAGAGGGGTGTTCATAAGGGCGGCCTCGAACGCGCCGATCTGTCCCTTGGGGTCACGTGGAGATCCGTTCCAGGTGGTGGGAACGACCGCCTGATAGTTTTCGATTTTCCCCTCCCTGATCCGGATCCAGTGGCCGAGGGCGCCTCTCGGAGCCTCCGCGAATCCAACCCCCTTGCACTCTTTTGGCCAAGTCCGGGGTTCCCACTTCTCCGTATTGGCGGTCGCTGTATTTCCAGCGCGGATATTGTCCATCAGACGTTTATGGAAATAGCGCATCTTGTGGGCCGACCAGGAGGCTTCAAGACCCCGTGCCGCCGTTCGGCCGAGCGTTGAAAAAAGGGCGCTCACGGGAAGTCCAAGCGAACTCAGGAGTTTGTCGACCGGCTCCTTGAATTCCGGTTTTTTTTGGGCGTATCCGATGATCCATCTGGCCAATGGGCCCACTTCCATGGCATGGCCGTTCCATCTCGGGGCCTTGATGAAGGAGTACTTACCTTCCTCGTCCAGCTCCTTGATGTCGGTCGGTGTTCCCTTGGCGTTTTTCCCCAGAATATAGTTCGGATCGGTGATGCCGTCCCAGGGATGGATTCCTCTGGTTTCATCCGGGTACCGGTACCAGGAGTGGACGACAAACTCTTCGATCTCGGTGGGGTTTTTGAGGTCCACCGGATGGACGGTGGAGAGGTCTCCACCGATGATCGCTCCGCGGGGAAGAAGAAGGTTTCGGGGAGAGTAATCATTCGGGTGGTCCGGAAACTCTCCGTAGGACATGACATTCTGGCTCGACAGGCCTCCTCCGTACAGCCAGTCCTTATAGTAGGACGCGATGGCGACCAGGTCCGGAATGTAGACCTGATCGATGAACGTGATGGTCCTCTCGATGATCTGGGAGACATAGTTCAATCGTTCCATGTTGAGCGGTGCTCCCGCCGAAAGATCTCCGTCGATATTGATCGCGCAGGGAACGCCGCCAACCAGCCAGTTGGGATGGGGATTTTTTCCTCCGAAAATCGTGTGGATCTTGACGATTTCCTTCTGGAAATCCAGTGCTTCAAGATAGTGGGTCACCGCGAGCAGATTGACCTCTGCCGGAAGTTTGTAGGAGGGATTCCCCCAGTAGCCGTTCATGAAGGGGCCTAGTTGTCCGGATTCGACGAATTTTTTGAGCCGGTTCTGGACATCCCGGAAATATCCGGGTGACGAGTTGGGCCAACGGGAGATCTTTTGGGCGATTGCCGAGGTTTGTCTGGGGTCTGCCTTCAGGGCATTGGGCACATCGACCCAGTCCATGGCGTGGAGGTGGTAGAAGTGGACCAGATGATCCTGAACCATGAGAGTCAGATGCATGAGATTCCTGATGATGTTGGCATTGTCGGGAATGGTGATTCCCAGGGCATCTTCGACCGTCCGGACGGAGACGAGGGCATGGACTCCGGTACAAACGCCGCAGATCCTTTGGGTGAAGGCCCAGGCGTCCCGGGGATCTCTCCCTTTAAGGATGGTCTCGATTCCTCGCCACATTGTTCCGGAACTGACCGCATTTCTGATGATGTTGTTGCTGTCAAGATTCACTTCACAGCGAAGATGTCCCTCGATTCTTGTAACAGGGTCAACCACCACCCTTCGTCCGGAATTGTCCATCCGGAAACCTTGTGTTTCATAGACGCTCATTCTTTCGTCTCCTTCTGAGGCAAGTTCGGTGCCTGATCCTTGCCGGCTGCTTCGGATCGGGAAGCCTTCGTTTTTCCGGATTCGTGACCTCCGCCGGATTTTTGAATGCCTGTGAGGAGAGCGTGGGCGGCAACACCTGCTCCCGCGACACCAAGGGTGGTGAGCCCGATCGTGTCGGCGTCAGCCTCTACACCAAATCCTTCAAGGTTTGAAAGATGTTTGTAGAATGGGCCCTTGTCCCAGAAATCCTTTTCGGAGCAACCGATGCATCCGTGTCCGGACTTGATGGGAAAAGAGACCCCATTATTCCACCCTGTGGTCGAGCAGGCATTGTAGGTCACCGGCCCCTTGCAACCCATTTTGTAAAGGCAATATCCCTTGCGGGCTCCCTCGTCGTCCCAGTGTTCGACGTATTGCCCGGCATCGTAGTTGGGGCGACGGTAGCACTTGTCGTGGATTCTCTGGCTGTAAAACATTTTGGGACGTCCCTCACGGTCGAGCTCAGGGAGTCTGCCAAAGGTGGTGATATAGGTGATGACTCCGGTCATCACCTCGGCGATCGGAGGACATCCCGGAATCTTGATGACCTGCCTGTCGGTCAGGATTTCATGAATGGGGGTTGCCTGGGTGGGGTTGGGTTTGGCCGCCTGAACGCATCCCCACGAGGCGCAGGATCCCCATGCGATCACTGCCTTGGCCTTGGATGCGACTCTTCTCAACTGCTCCACAAACGGTTTTCCGCCGACAATGCAGTACATTCCGTCTTCGTTCATGGGCGGATTGCCCTCGACGGCGAGGATGTATTCCCCCGGGTGCTTCTTCATCACGCTTTCAAGGCAGTCTTCAGCTTCATGTCCCGCTGCAGCCATCAGAGTGTCATCATAGTCAAGGGAGATCATCGAGAGGATCACATCCTTCGCCAGCGGATGCGATGAACGGATGAAGGATTCGCTGCAGCAGGTGCACTCAAGACCATGGAGCCAGAGGACCGGAACTCTGGGCATGGTCTCGAGCGCACTGGCAATGACCGGGACAAATGATGGTGCGAGTGACATTCCCGCCGCCATGAGACTGCAAAATTTGATAAAGCTTCTTCGGGTGATTCCCTGACTTTTCATCACTTCATAAACGGTTTCGGGCATGAGACCTCCTTTGGGAAGGATAGACTTGAAGGACCCGGTAGACCATGGGACGGAGTTCAGGCTTTTGGTCTTCAGGATTCTTTATAAAATGATTTTGGAATGGATCCTGGGGTCTTGTGCATTGGTGCAGGGCTTCTTTGCCGGCAATCGACTATTGGGGAAACCGACAGCGGCGTCGGAGGGGAAAAAGAGAAGAAGAAATCAGAGAAGAGATACCGTTCAAGAATATAATCTCAGGATGGAGAGATTACAAGGGGTTTTTGCGCTCAACAGGAGTTCATGAAATCCATGGCATTTTTTCCAGTCTGGTTCTGGCAGAGGCTTTTTTCTATTTAGGGTAGACGTTTCCTATTGGTTTCGGAGTGGTTTTTGCCACCATCCTGTCTTGTCTTCCGCCTCAGAGGTGGAAAACTCGGCCATTTCGTTGGCCACGCAGGCCACCTCATCGGGAGAATGAGTGACCCATATCGCCGGAGTTCCCGTTTCGTCGAGAAGGTTCATGATCACGCTGGTCAAAACCCGTCTGGCCGCCGGATCGATGGCTGTCAGGGGCTCGTCGAGAAGGTAGAGGGAACAGGGTTTCAGAAACATCCGGGCCAGGGCGGCCTTTCGGGCTTGCCCTCCGGAGAGTTCTCCCACTTTTTTGTTCATGAGATCTTCGATCCCGAAAAGGGTCGACAGCCGTGTCAGCTCCCGATTGCGTTCTTTTGAGATCTTTCCGGTTCGTTTTATTCCGGAAAAAAGGGAAAAAGCCAAGCGGGTTTTTTCTGGTCTGGCTGATTCCGCCGCAAAGACAAGGTTTTCCCGGATCGTCATGTGGGGAAAAAGACAGATATTCTGCGGAAGGTAGGAAATGTCCCGCTGCTCTGTGGGGGCTTCGATTCCTTTTTGCCGGTCAAACCAGACAGAGTTTCCCATGACGATCGATCCGTCATCGGGGGAAAGAAGGCCGGCGAGCATGCGAAGGAAGGAGGTCTTTCCCGATCCGGAAGCGCCACAGACCCCAAGGAGATATTTTTGGCCGAGAGTGATGGAACATCGAATCTCTAGCCTTGGGGATCCCGGTCTTCTGAGCAGAAGATCAACGTCGAGTGACTTCGATGGATTCACGGGATGTTCCCTTTCGGCGTATCAGGTTCAGCGCGGTGAGAGCCAGAAAGGAAAAGAGAAGAAGATAACCGATGGATTCCCAGGCGCTTTTGTCATTCATCGAGAGAAGATCGTCATAGGCTTTAAGGGACAGGGTTCGTGTCGATCCGGGGATATTTCCTCCCACCATCATGACGACCCCAAATTCTCCGACTGTGTGGGCGAATCCCAGTATCCAGCCTGTCCAGAGACCAGAAAGGGAAAGGGGAACGATAATCCGGAAAAAGGTTCTCGCCCGGCTGGCACCAAGCAGCCTGGCCATTTCAATGGTACTTTGGGGGATTTGCCGAAAAGCCTGGGCCACTGGCTGGACGGCAAACGGAAGGCTGTAGAGGAGGGATGCGACAAGGAGGCCTTCGAAGGAGAAAGGAAGCGGGTGGCCCAGGATCTTTGCAAAAAACCCCCCAAACGGATTGTCCGGGCTGAAGACAACGAGAAGGAGATAGCCCAGGACGGCCGGGGGCAGCACCAGGGTGAGCGTCAGGATCGCCTCCCCCAGAGTGACCCAACGGCTTCCGGAATAAACGATCCACCATGCAAACGGGAGACTCGAGACGGTCAGTATGGTGGCGGTGAGAAGGGAAAGGGAGACCGTCACATAGAGAGCCGAATGGTTCATCACAGCCTCCTTTTGGGAAATGGCCTAACGGTATCCATGGGCTTTCAGGAAATCCTGTGTTGGTTGTCCCAGAATGAAGGTTTCAAAGTCTCTGGCCGCTTTCAGGTGGGGGCTCGTCTTGATGATGGCCATCTTCTGGTCAAGATCGGGGACGCATCCCGGAGAAAGTTCGATGGAGCTCCCTTTCGAATGCCGGGAAAGAATCATGGCCTGGGCCTTGGACAGAAAGCCTGCATCGGCGGTTTTTGTTCTCATATATTGTGAAACCTGAGCCAGGGTGTTGGCATAAACGAGCTTTGTGCGAAGCGGAGTCCAGAGGTTCCGGGACTTGAGACATTTCATCCCCGCGTGGCCATAGGGAGCAAGGCGAGGATTGGCCAGTGCGATTTTCCGGATCCCGGAGTCCAGAAGGGTTGACGTTCCGATCTTGCCGTTTGTTTTTGGAGGCAGGGCCTTTTGCGAGACCCAGAGGACAAGGATCCCCCTGGTATATGTTTTGACACTGTCTGCGATCACCCAGCCCTGTTTTGAGAGGTTCTCGGGAAAGGATGAATCGGCCGAAAGAAACAGGTCGAACGGAGCATGATGGCGAATCGCGATCGCGGACTCACCGGAAGAACTGTAGGAGATGCGCACTGTCACGTGCGTCTTTTTTGTAAAGTTGTGGGAGATTTCCGGCAAGACAGCCATCAGGTCGGCTGCGGCCGTGATCCTGAGCGTTTCTCCGAAGGCACTGGCCGGGACCCGTAAAAGCGAGACAGCGATCAGCACAAAACACAGGAACAGGGTCATGAAAGGGCTGTCAGGGGTGAAGGACGTATTTCTGACAAGCTTGTTCATCAGGATTTTTCCTTTCTCCAACGGAGGTAATTGATGATCACAGACTCTGGCAGAAAGGACAGGCCTTGTGTCTGACCAGGGAGAAGTTCCTGGTCGACAGGTCCATCCCCTCGAAGAGGGTCATCTGCTCTTCTGCCTGGGATCCATAGCCGGAGAGGATCCGGATGGCCAAAATGGCGGCCATCGCGCCAACCGTTCCCGAGATGGCTCCGAGAACGGGAAAACCGAGCGGATCCCATTCCGGATCTCCTTCGGGAAAGACACATTCAAGACAGGCTCCCCGACCCGGTC
Organism: Nitrospiraceae bacterium; assembly: GCA_028064945.1. The sequence goes on from JAPTWQ010000010.1 coordinate 67,137, forward strand.
GAAGATGGGCGACCATCCCTTCCGTGCCATTCATTGCCGAGAAAATCAGGGATTTTTCGGAGACTGCCGACAGCCTGTTCAGGAGAAATCGTTCCTCAAAGTTTGTTCGTGCATCGATGACGATGTCCGCCGATGAAAGAAGAGGGAGAAGATCGTTTGTCACCTTTGTGTCAAAGGCCTCGATATGGCAATCGGGAACCAGGCTCCTGAGCCGGTTGGCAGCCAGATGAACCCGACTTTTGCCGATTCCGTCAAAGCTCATGAGGGTCTGCCGGTTCAGGTCGGGAAGACAGAGCTCCCCCTCATGGACGAGAGTGATCTCCCGAACGCCGCCCATGACCAGATATTCCGCGATCACTCCTCCGATCCCTCCGATTCCGGCGAGAAAAACCCGGCTTCTGAACAGACGGTCCTGATGCTCCTGGCTCCATCCGGGAAGGTTCATCTGACGGGCTACTCGGGCATTTTCCAGAATGGCGGTCATAGCCTGTGTCCCAGTGGTTCCTGGAATCGTCCCTCGTTCGAATCCAGGATGGCCATGAACTGGTTCAGAATCGTCTGTGCCGGAACAATTCCCTTGAGTTTCCATCCTTCTTCCCTCACAAGGGGAACCAGCCGGTCGAGAATCTCTTTCGACGGCCGATATCCCATGCGTTCCAGAACATTTTTGATCCCGGCCCGGCCTGTCTGGTGGGTCACGATGATTTTTCGCTTGGAACCCACAAGATCGGGGGGGAAAAGCTCATAATTGGCGGGATCCTTGATGACCCCGTCGACATGAATTCCCGAGGAATGATGAAAGATTCGCGAGCCGACCACCGGTCGATAGGGAGAGAGGGTTCTCCGGATAGCCCCATAAAGCCATCGGGAAATATGGGCAAGTCCCGGAAGGTCGATCGTTGAGGATTCGGGAAGCGACGGATCTCCCCTTTCGCAGGCCAGGGCAAAGGCCACCTCTTCCATGGCCGCATTTCCTGCGCGTTCTCCGACACCGGTCACTGTAGTGGAGAGATACCGGGCACCGGAATGATAAGCGGCAACCGTATTGGCGGTCGCCATACCCAAATCATTGTGGCAGTGGATCTCGATCGGAAGACCCTCTTTTGAAATCTCCTCAATTCTCCCAATCAGTTCGGCCGGATGGTGCTTTCCGACTGTGTCGCAGTAACGTACCCGGATTCCTCCGGACTCCCGGACGGCGGCGATAAACTCCTTCAGAAAATCCATGGGGGCCCTCGATCCGTCTTCAAGTCCGATCGAGACCCGGCACCCCTCGCCTGAGAGTTTGAGAACGGTTTTCCGGACCCGCTCGATAATGTCCGGCTGCCCCATGTTCTGGACTGAGGCCCGATGGGCATCCGATGTGGGAAAAGAGACATGGACCCTCTTGAAACCGAGCGTCAGTGCCGTCTCAAAATCGGTATCGAGTGGTCGCAGCCACGGGAAAAGTTCGACAGGAACCGGAAGGGAAAGCAAGGCCCGGAGATCCTCGACCTCGTGGTCTCCCAGACAGGGAGTTCCGACCTCGATTTCCCGAACGCCTATTCTTGCAAGGGTGGTAACGATGACCATTTTGGTGGGGCGATCAAAGAAAACCCCAGGCGACTGTCCGCCATCACGAATGGTCGTATCGACAAAGACAGGATCGAAACCCGAATCCGCCTTGTTATGGACTTCTGTTCCCTCCTCGATCATCTTGTGCCCTCCCCATCAGTTTTCCCTGAGTTGTAAAACAGGTCAGGAAGACTGAGCTTTTTCGAAGGCTTCCTTGGCTTCGGCCCATTCCTGGTGTTTCAAAATCGCCTTTCTGGCCACTTCCTCAATTTTTTGGTATGCCCCGGGAAGCTCCTCCGTCAGGTCGTGAAGCTCCATGGCTGTTTCAGATGCCTGACGTGCGAGTTTTCGGTACTTTCCTTCAAGTTCTTTCAGATCCATCGAGACCTCCTGACTGTTTGACGAAAAAACGGTTTTAGCGCCTATTGCCGGGGAGACCTTTTTCACCGGTTTCATGCTCCCTGTACATCAGATCCTCTCCGAACTCTCCTGACCGGGCCAGAATGTCGATGGCGACATCTTTCATCGACCGTCGCTTTTTCATGCTTTCTGCCCGGATGCGACGATAGGCATTGTCCTCGGAAAGACCTTCCTGCTTCACCAGAATCCATTTGGCCCGTTCGATGATCTTGCGCTCGAGCACCTCCTCCTTGAGTCTCTGGTTTTCCTCGCATACGGCGCAGAAGTCCCGGATATGGAAGACGGCTTCCTTGAACAGGGAGGCAAAGCGGAGGTCGCAAAACGGCTGCAGCATGACTCCGGTGAGACAATCCCGTCCCCCATGCTCATCCCTTCTCTCCATGAGAAGGATGATCGGTATGGGTGGCCCCCCTCCAACACTCTGGACAATCTGAAAGAAGGTTCCCAGGGATTCCCCCCGATCGAGAAGGATCCCGTCCACGCTCTCAGGGTCCGTCCTCGAAAGAAAGGCCTCAAGTGAAAGGACCAGAACCCTCTCCACTCCGATGGCGGTCAGCTCCCGGACGATTTCGGTGTGACGATTGGTGTCTTTTTGAACCAGAACGATCGTACTCATAATATGCCTCTTCCGGTTGAAGATTCAGAAGATAATCGCAAGTTCCATGCCTTCTTTGAAATATCCTGTTTGGGGCCACTTTACAGGCTTATCCCTGTAGGGAAATGGATCCATAAAGACAAAAATGAATACCATTTTGTAAGAATGGTATTCATTTCAGAAGCCAAACCGGTCTACAAGACGGAATCTGTTCCGTGTTCACCTGTCCGGATACGAAGACTTTCCTCGATGGGGCTGACGAAGATCTTTCCGTCACCCATCCAGCCTGTCCTGTTTACACTCATGATCAGATCGATCACCTCGTTTTTCATCGATGTCGGAACGACGATCTGGATCATCCTCTTGGGAATCCAGAACACGGGACGGGTCAACGAATGGGACAGTGCGAAAGACGCAGGGGTCAGATGGTTGACAATTTTGGAGACCGACTCATATTCGGCGGGAACCGCCCGATCGATATCGGTCATCACATTGCCTCCCTGGAGACCCCGTCCGTTGACCGTTGTCAGCGTCATCGCCCCAAGACCCATGGCATCGAGCCCCTTCATTGTGGGACCCACCTTGTCACGGCGCAAAATTGCAGTTATTTCGACCAGCATGCTCACATCTCCCTTTCCAGAAAGCGATTATTCGGCTTTTGCCCCGGTTCTGATGGTATAGCTTTCTGTCACAGGCGAGACAAAAATCTTTCCATCCCCTTCGTAGCCCACAAAGGCTGCCTTCTGTATGACATCGATGATGACAGGGACAGATTCATCCTCTGTGACAATCATGAGCATGACCTTGGGAAGTTCGTCATAATGGATCGGGCCAACGGTGATTCCTTTCTGTTTTCCGCGTCCAAACACATGCGTTTTTGTCAACGCGGGAAAACCTTTGGCTTCCAGTGCCAGAACCACGTCGTTTTCTTTCTCAGGACGAACAATTGCCCGAACCATTTTCATCATTTTTTGCTCTCCATGGTGTTGTTGGGGTTGGATGCGTTATCAAGAATCGGGCTAATCCCGATCCTTTGTTCCTTCAGGGTGAAACTCCACATTGAAAACCTGAGCTTCATGCTGGAACACCTTGAACAGTTTTTCATCCTGTGCCGTTGCTGTCAGAAAGGTTTCATAGGCCATTTCAAGAGCCCTCCGGTAAGCTTCGCGCTTTTGTTCCGGAGAGCCGTCCGAAGGCCATTCCTTTTCGATCGCGTCACGGAACTGTCCGAATTTTTTCAGGATGTGCAGTCGATTGACATGGACGACCTTTGGGTCAAATTCCACATTGAAAAAATGGAAATAGTCCTCGGCAGCGCTCAGTTTTCTGGATTCTTCTTCCCATACGACCATCAGAGACCTCCTGGTCCAAACGGAATTCTCCGTCAGGATGTTTGCATTTCCTTGTGTTGGTAGCACTTTTTGGGACACACCTTGGCACATGACTCACAGCCGATACACAATTCCGGATGAACGATGTTCATGACTTTCTTGTCGAGTTCGTCTTCGTTTTCAGCCGTAATGACCACCGCCTCTCCATCCTCGTCGATGCCCATGAGGGCCAGGATTCCCCGCCCGCAGACCTTGAAGCAGCGGCCACATCCGATGCACTTGTCGATGTCGATCGTTTCGACAAATCGCGGGGTCCAGGTCAGTTGACCTCTTGTGGTTCCCGTGACACAGGCCGATCCGTCCATGGAAACCCTCCTTTCTTGACCGTTTTTCGATCGGTCAGTCTTTTCCGAGCACTTCCTTGAGTTTCGGGAGAAAAGTGCTGTTGAGAGCCAGGGGAAGAATCGAAATCCCTTCCTGCTCGTAGAAACGCCCTTCTTTTGGGAGCACGGCTCCGTCGGTGACGACAAAGTGCCGGTTTGAGGAGCGTTTCATGATCTGGCGGGCAAACATCCGGGTTGTCTGATCGTCAAAATGGCAACCGAGAAAAAGAAAGTGTTTGCCTGTCCGGTGGGTCTTGATCCACTCGGGAATGGGGGTCTGTATGTCGATTTCGGTCAGGACCTCGACAAAGTCGGCGTCGGAGACCAGCACCTCCACATTGGGAATCATCGTTCCGAACGGACGATAGAGGACATGATCAGAGGGAGAGACATGATCTGCCGGCTCCCACCCGTCTTTGGTCTTCCGGTCGATCCGGTACCATTTGTCCCTGTATTCCGCCTTGCTCACGGCGCTGATCTGGATCTCTCCCGTCCTGACCAGACACTTTGACGATATGGTTGAAAACCAGGTATCGACGACGAGAGGCAGGGGATATTCGGATAAAATCCGATGGACGGGAGCTTCGTCCGCGTCTTTTGTAAAAAGCTCCCCCATCAGGGACGTGAGTGTTTTCCTGTGCTTGTAGGACTCTATATACTGGGCGGATTCGTGAAGCTTGCCTTTGAGCCGTCCGGGAACGGTAATTTTTTCACAAAGCCTTGCGCAGAGCTCAGGTTCGCTTGTCGGAAATCCCGGAGGATTAACAAACAGGTCCGGCCCGAGATAGACGACAAGGGATCCATCCTTCCAAAACTTTGCAATTTCTCCGATGGTATTGGTCATCTCTTCCGGCGAAACTTCCATACTGGTTTGGACAATGGCCATGATTTCCCTCATTCCCTGATTGCGAGCAAAATGCCGCCCGCTCTTTTTGAGTCGCTGATAACCGATACGCAATGGTTCTGCGTATCGATGAAATGCAGGTCGATCGATCCGGATCTGCGGGCAGGTTCCTCTATGACGTCAGAGGCCGGAACGGCGATGAAGACAATTCCGGGAAACTGCTCCTTCAAAAGAAGAAGCGTCCTCCGTCCCATTCCCTCCCAATGTTCGGCGACAACCGCCGTGACTTCGTCAAGCATTGTCTCCTCCATCGTTCCTCCTCCATCTTTGCTTGCTCATCCCGAAACTTTCCGTGCCTCGACCGTAATCGGAAGAGATTGGCCATCGGTCAACTCGGGAAGCTCCAGCACCATTCCATTGGCCAAAGTGACATTTCCTCCGAACAAGGCTTCCTTGTCAGACTGGACGATCGGTTCTTCAAGGTCCTTTTTCGGGACATAGACTGAAAAAATACCGTCTGCATTTTTACGGACCATGACTTTCACAGTCGGCCTTTCGTTTAAGGGTTCATGAAGAGAAAAGGTGGTTTCCGGATCATCCGGAAATCAAAGGGTTTCTTCAGGATTCGGGCAAACAGGAAGAACCTGTGTGACGCGATCGTCCTTTGATTTCAGATATTGTTCGATCTGTTCGACAACCGCCCTTTTGTCCATGCAGGATTTCGTAAAGGGGCCCATGAGCCGGACGATGACCCGGCCATCGGTGGCAACACCGGCCAGCCGGACATCTCCTCCCGCAAGAATCAGCTCGCACCGGATGGGATCCATCACGCTGTGCAAAGACCAGTAGAAGTCGCCGACAAAGTCATCCCGGTCGGCATCCGGCTCTTCAAATATTTCGTCCACG
>JAPTWQ010000071.1 GCA_028064945.1 Nitrospiraceae bacterium
GAACCCTTTGTCGTTCGTGTAGCGGACCCCGATTTCGGCATCGTTTACGATTTCCGGTTTGACGAAAGGTGCGGTTGCCCCTAACGCGACTTCAAAATCCTGAATGGACGGGGCGGCATAGGATTGGCCCGCGTTTGCATAAATCTTCCAATGATTGTTCGGATACCAGTTCACTCCCACATGCGGCAGAGGAAGAACATAGGTCTCCCCGGCATTGGCGATATAGGAGGCGTTTTGACTTGTATTCCCCCCTCCAGGAAAAGGCGGATTTGGAGCTCCGAGGAGAGACTGGGCTCCGGACATCAGGGAGTTGGAATACTGCAGCCGGTCCATCATGACCCGGAACCCCGCACTGATCAGCCAGTTGTCGTTAGGCCGATAGTGGTCCTCGAGATACCCTCCTATGGTTGTCATCATATTGGAGCCGCCGGCGTTCCCGGTTATGTTGGGGGTCCCAATCGGCTCGTTTCCATAGAGCGTGTTGTTGTAGGAGAGACGCATGCCAAGATGGACCTTGTTGCCATTGAAGGCCTGGATGGCGGTTTCGGCAATGTCTCCGACCTTGTAGCCTTGTCCTTGGATGTAGGTGAACAGGAAGGGGTTGGCCCCGGCATACCCACCATAGTCAGCAGTGACATTCTGAAAAGCCGTTCCGTTTGCCCCCGCCGTGGGCGACCCGGTGATACCCACAGGAACTTGGATCACCCCGTAGGGAACGAGGAGCGCAAAAGCATTGTTTTTAAGCGAAATGGTGCTGTTAAGCTGGTCTTCCCCCTGGAGTGTGATCATGTAGCGCTGGGAGGTCCATTGTTTGTAAAACGGTGAATCCTGGGCATACTGTCCCGATGGGAAAGAGGCGTTTTCGCCGTTCGGCATTCCGTTGTAGCTCGGTCCGAACTGCTGGAAGTTCTGGAGCGAGGTCGAGGCGCCCCGGTCGTAGTTTTTGTAGGCTCCGGTGAACATCAGGCTGATCTTCCCGTTCGCCAGATACTTGGTGACGTTCGCGTAGTCCTGGTACTCCTGAAGACCGGTAAAATCCTGGAAGCCCTGCTGGTTGATGACAGACAAGTTGTTGTAGGCGCCGACTCCGAGCTTTTCGTTGATTCCGGTGTTGGAGACGAAGGAAGTATAGTACTGTCCGTAGGAACCCATACCGGAAGTCAGCTGGGAATAGGCATCCTGCGTGGGTTGCATAAGGTGGATGTTGACCGAACATCCTCCGGCATAGTTTCCCATTTCGGCGGAGGTTGTCACACCGCGCTGGATGTCGACCGAGGCGATGTCGGTATTGAAGAGTCCCAGGTCGTAGACCATGCCACCGTCTTGGTTTTCGTTCTGAGGGACGCCTTCGATGTTGAATTCGATATTGGACCCTCCGGAGGGCGCCGTGTTCGATCCCCCCGTGGTGTAGCCCCGGCAGGTGAAGTAATTCATGCCGCCGGTCACGCCGTTGGCCCCCGACCGTGAGTAGTAGTTGATGCCCGGCTGGTTCGACAGGGCAAATCCGATTCCGGTCGTTTGCCACGTCTCGAAGGTCTTGTGGTCGACGATAGTGATGGCTCCAGTCGTATCCTTGATTTTCTTGTTTCCGGAGGCGTTGATGTTGGCTTGTGCCAGTGTGTTGATTCTAAGCCTCACGTCGGCCTTCGTCGTCCCTCTCACCGCGATCTCCTGTGAATAGGGCAGATAACCACGCTTGATGGCAGAGAGGATGTAATCGCCCGAGGGGACGTTCTTCAGGTCGAAGTCTCCCGACGGGGTGGATGCGACCTGGTAAATCTCTTTCGTCTTCGTGTTCTTGACGGCCAGATTTGCGACGAGGGGAACCTTGTGGTCTCCATGTCCTTCGAAGATTTTGCCCAGAATCTCGGAGCTCCCCTGCGAGAGTTGGTTGACGGCGAAATCCATCTGGCCAATCGTCCCGGCCTTCAGAACCCCTTCCTTTCTCTGAACCGAGAAGTTTCCTCCTCCCACCAAGACCTTGTAATCTCCCGGAGGAAGGTTCGAGAAGATAAATGCCCCTTGAGAATCGCTCATCTTTTTGAGAAGAAGTCCCGTCGTCGTGTTTTGGATCATGATCGGGACTCCGGACAGAACGCTGTGGTCCTTGGCAGAATGGATGTTTCCAAAAAGGATGGAGGAAGAGGGAGCCTGTGTTGCTCCGCCTTGCGGTGTCGGTGCTGACTGGGGCGCCACCGGGGCCGACCAGACATCTGTCGACATCCCCCCCCAGAGGACTCCCGGGATGGCAAGCCATACGATTTTTTCTTTTAAAGAGAACATTGCGTCTCCTTGTAATTGAGGAATGTTGCCCACATGATTTGAATTATGTGGAGAAATGATTTTTAAGGTTCTAGCTTGCTGCTAGCGAAAATATCGCCGGCGAACAAGAGTCTAATGGTGAAAAATGTCCCGATGGTTAATCTCTGGTAAAAAAGAAACGACAGGTTTTATAAATAAATGTTTGTTTTCCTCTTTAGAAAAAGCAGAAAATACTCGAGTTGGTTGGACGACAGGATTTCATTGGAGGAGAATGCTGTTAGCGGCGAGAATGGGCTGCTAGGAGTCGGTCGGAGAAAGTGAAAGGTAATTCCTGTGTCCATGGGAAAGGGGAAGCTCCTTTCAAGTGAAAAGTTAAAAATCATGCCGCCTGGACAAGGAAGGGAGAATGGAGCAAGGGATCCCATATCTAAAAAGGAGGCACTCTTCTTTCTAGCGTCAATCTGGAGAGAAGGGGATTTTGATTGGAAAATGGGTGCATGAACGGATTTATGAAAGGCTTTGTAAGGAGGGGATTGATGTCCAGCTATGCTGTCAGGCTCTGGAGTGTTGTGACGGTGATTTGGGGAATCCTTTATGGGACGGCAGTTGCCGCTCCACTGCCGGAGTCGCAAACGGGAAAATGGAGACTGGTAAGGGAGATCCCCTTGCCGGGAGCGGCCTCCCGATTCGATTACATGAGCCTCGACCCTGCTGATAACCGACTCTATCTCGCCCATCTCGGAGACGGGCGCCTGGTGGTCTTCGATACAAAAAAGATGGAGGTGATCGCCAACCTGGGAGGCTTTCCCCATGTCCATGGGGTCCTTGTGGTTCCGGGTCTTCATCGGGTCTACGCGACCGTCTCTCCCCTGTCGAGAAGAAAAGCGGGGAGCCTTGTTGTGCTGGACTCCCGCACCTTGCGCCGGGTGGCAAAAATTCCGGTGGGGATCCATCCGGACGGCCTTGATTACGAATCCACCACAGGTCGGGTCTTTGTGTCGAACGAGTGGGGAGGAAGCGTCAGCGTTGTGGATGCCATGCATGGACAAGTGATCGGGACGATCCCCCTCGGAGGCGAGGTCGGCAACACCCGGGTCGATACTGTGACCCATCGGGTCTGGGCCACGGTCCAGACCCAGAATCTCCTTGTCGGGATGGATCCAAAAACACTGACGGTCGTGCGTCGAATCCCTCTCCCTTGCCATCATCCTCACGGACTCCTTATTCTCGGAAAGCGCCATCTGGCCCTGGTGGCGTGCGAGAAAGATGCAAGTCTTCTTGGTGTGGGCCTCGTGACCGGGAGGATCCTTTTTCGCTCCACCACGGGGAAGCGGCCGGACGTTTTGAGTGAGGATCCCTCCCGTCACTTGCTCTTTGTGGCTTCGGAGTCAGGGACGGTGGATGTCTATCGTCTGGGCGATCATTTGGAAAAACTCTCGGAAAAATTTCTAGGGTTTCGGGCGCACTCTGTTCTCGCCGACCCCCGACGTTCGTTGCTTTATTTTCCCTTTGAAAATGTCAGGGGGCGGCCGGTCCTGCGGATCTATGAATGGAATAAGTAAAGGGGCCAACCCTGCACTGCTTCCGGTTCCCGATGGGTGGTCAGAAATACGGGTGAATCGGCAACCTCTGGCAAAAAGACCAGACTGCCTCGACAGGGTTCCTGGAGACCAAGGGTTCTTCGGGCTTTGGGACCCCTCTCCGTGGCGGAGCGAAGAGAGCGACATTCCGGAAACGAAAGGCAAGGAATCGACGGGATACCCTTTGAGAGCGAGAATCAGTGATGGTGGGAGTTTCTTGATTGCGCAGGGGA
>JAPTWQ010000029.1 GCA_028064945.1 Nitrospiraceae bacterium
TCGGAGGTCTTTCCGCTCCCTTTCTTGTTTGCTAACCGGTTGGTCCATCAGGGCGGCCACACTGGGAAAAGACACAAGGTGAATGGCGGCCCCGGTTTCAGGTCTCCGTATTTATTTGGAAGGGTTATCTCGGAATCGGTGTTTCACTGATCATACCACCGCCCTGCGGTAAAAAACAAAGGATTTGCAATGCTGTGTTTGCATGGGACTCGGAAGCGGGGTTATGATCGAAAAGAGTTGCCGAATCCTTGAATTCCGGCACTGACGTGACGCGCCTGGATGAATGTTCATTTCGAGACAATATGGAGGATGGATGAAAAGTGTGACCGTAACCTATTCCGCCAAGGAGAACCAGGGACAGCTCGTAATGGCCGAAGACCAGGAAATCGCCCTGTTCAAGATCAATGGGCAATATCATGCCATTGAAAACCGTTGTCCTCACAGGGGAGGATATCTCTCCGACGGGATTGTCCGGGGAGGGCAGGTTTCCTGTCCGTTGCATGGATGGACCTTCGATATCCGGACGGGAGAATGCGCGGCCCGGCCTGGGGAGAAAGTCGGATGCTTCGAGGTCCGGAATGCCGGAGACGAGGTGACCATTCTCTATTCCTGAGCTTTTTTCAAGCTGAAACAGTGGAAGCCGGGGCCGGTTCAGTCCGCTCCGGCCTTTTTTATGGCCTATTTTCGCAAGGAGCGAACCCCTTTTCCCTGACACGGATGAAGGGGTTGTGGCGCATCTCCTGGGCAATCGTGGAAAATGGCCCATGGCCCGATATGAGAACCGTCACGGAAGGAAAGCCCGAAATCAGGCGATGAATGGAGTCGAGTTGTACGGGGAATGCATCGGGTGTATCGCTTCGGCCGGCAGATCCGCAGAACAGGGTATCACCCACGAACAGGGCTCCGTCGATGTGGTAGGCCACAGAGCCGGGAGTGTGGCCGGGGGTTTCCATTACCGAGACCTTCCACCCCATCCGTTCCAGACGTTCGCATCCCTCCTCGGGGGTCAGGAGGGGCCCGGGGTATTGTTCTGCCTCCGGAAGAAGAGGGCGATCTCCATGTGACAGGAGGACAGGGATATTATCTCCCGGGAGGAGTCTCGCGAAGCCTCCGCCGTGGTCTCCGTGGCCATGGGTCAGAAGGATGGCCTCAATCCCAAGGCGCAGCCGGGCGATCGTTTCGAGAAGGATGGAACCACCGCCCCCTGTGTCCACGAGCAGGGCTCTCCGTGGGTCCGCCGGATGTCGGACGATCGTACACCATACGGCATATCCACCATAGTTTTCCCTGACAGGGATCAGATGGGGAGGAGGGCTGACCTCCGGTGTCGCTTCAGGATGGAGGTGCAATGTCTCCATGGCCTCTCCATCGAACCCCAGGACCGCTCCCAGACGGACGAGGTGCGATTTGTCCGGCTCGCTTTCTCCAGACTCCAGCCGTCTCTCAAGATCCATTGGAATTCCGCTCTCCCCGGAAACCTCCTTTAGGGATTTTTTCCTTCCATATCGGAACTTCTTGAGAACATCGCCCGCCTGGTCCTCAAGGAGCATGTTGAGCATTTGCTTCTCCTTTTTCAAAAAAATTGATGCCGATAAAATAGACCATCATGGATTTCATCTGGAGTTCGAATTTTTTCAATGTTTCGGACTTCATGTGCTTTTCGGCCTTGCGGTAGTAATAGTCGGCCAGAGAGTAAACGCCCAGAGCTTCGTAGGTCACTCCCAGATCTGCATAGAGCCGGGGTGGAACGGGACGGGCCTTTTGTTTCAGCTGTCCGTATTCCGTGTTCAGGAAAAAAAGAGCCAGAACGGGTTTCTTGGCCTGAAGGCTCCGGTAAGCCTTCTCGGTTGGAGGATCATAGGGATAGAAAGGTCTCTTGACCTTCAGGTGCAAGGTGCTGAAAAGGTAACGGACGTGCTGGGCAATTTTTGCGTATAGATGGAGGTTGAGCGTTGTCTGGGGAGTGAAGCTCCTCTGGAAAAGGGAAAATGGAATTTTTTTGGAGGTGTTCCGGACTGTCACAATCCGGTCAAGTTCCACATGAAACGGGAAGGCCCTGAGAAAAAGAATATGAAGCCGCATCGTGTTGGTCCGGACGGTCATCGGAACCGTGATCGTCTGACAGGGTGGGGCTGCGCAGTTTCCTGCGATGAGACGCCGGTCGGAGACCGTATGGGACAGAAGATGAACCATGAGAATGTCGTTCGATTTCGAAATGTGAGCCAGTTCGGGAATGGAGAGAGGGGTGCGCCCCAATTGTTTTCTGGCCGTAATCCTGACCGGATGAAGGCCGGGAACCTCCGCGAGATTTCTTAAAATGGTTCCTTCGAGGAGCCTTTGTTCCTCGGTTCCGACCGGCCAGACGAGGACGCCGATCCTGTGGACCGGTCCGAGCTTGATGGGAGGTGCGATCCGGTCCTCCATCACGATTTCGGGCTTGGCGCATCCGACAAAAATTTCCGGGAGCAAGAGAAGGGCAGCCAGCCAGAGGAGATGGAAACGTTTCACGGAGCATGTCCCTTCGTGGGCTGTGAGAGGGCGGGCGGGCTTACCAGTCTCTGGGGAGCCAGGAGGACCAGGATATGTCCTGTAGACAAAAGCTTTGAGGAGTAAAGCGATTGAAGGATCCTGCGCGCGTCTCTTTGAGAAAAGACGAAAACCTGCCGATGGAGGAATTCCTCGGGGCGTACGACGAGAGGATGTAATCCGACCCTCTGCTCAATGGCGGACACATCCTGCCCGTCACTCCATCCGGCCCATCCGAAGGGCCGGACACCTGAGGGGCGCCCTTCATCGGGTATCATGAGAATACGACGGGAATCGGAAAGAAGCACCAGGTCACGAAAAGGATGGATTCTGAATCGACGGGCATCGATCAGGAGTCCGGTGGGAGGAAGACCTCCGGCATTTGAAAATGTTTTGTCCAGGAGAGGGGGGGAGGCGGCGGAGCGTTCCATGGTCAGCGCCAGGGTGTCGCCGATATGCAGGGGAACGGGAAGAACAATGGACGCCAGCGCGATTCCACCCCCGGCGGCCAGGGGATGGATCTCAACGGAGAGGCCTTTTCTTGCGAGTCCTTTCGATATGAGGTATTTGGCAATTGTTCCACCCGACTGGTAGGCTTCGGACGGAACAGTCTTCCGGAGCCGGACAAATTCCCGGACGGGCAGATTCATGATCCCGTCCCTGAGAAGGAGAATGGAGAGAAAAACGGCCTCGTTACGGGCTTTTCTCATTCCGTTGTTTTCAAAAAAGGGAACAGTGACCCTCGCGGTTATTGTTCCCTCCTCGAAATCCGTGACCAGGCTGGAATGGGGAGTCGTTTTCTGAAGAAGAAATGGACGGGCGGGAAGAGGATGGATGAGGACGGGAAGATTTAGGTCAAAAAATTCCCTGTCAATGCGCCGACCCAGCCGGCGTTCAACTGTTTCCGCGGCCGCCGGTTCCTCAAAAATCCATCGTGCGGACCGCCTGGCATCACTGAGGAGCGAGTTGATGGCGTTCTCTTCTTTCCCTTTCTCGAGGGCTTCGTGGATCCTGTGGATCTGATCCCGATAGTGGGAATGTTCCTCGTTCAGGATTTCTTCGGCGAAAGAGAGTCCCGGAGTTGGAATGAAGATCGAGAATATTCCGGCCAGAAGTATGATTTTCAAAACACGGCGTGTCATTGGAGAAAAGGTAGTCCTTTGTCATGGGAAAAGCTGTCAATGAACGGTCCGAATCTGCTACAATTCGTCCTTGTCAACTTTATTTCGGGGCGTAGCGCAGCTTGGTAGCGCACCTGCTTTGGGAGCAGGGGGTCGCAGGTTCAAATCCTGTCGCCCCGACCATTTCGATTTGGAATACGTTTGTCTATGTGAGTACAACCATAAAATGGCGGTAACGACACATTATGGTTGTTTTTTGCCCTCCGACACTTTATGGGTGTTGAAATTCCGGCAAGAAAAATCGATCCGCCCCCGCCATCATTTATGATCTGATCCAGATTCTACCAGACTCCTCTTCCATATTTCAGCGAGCTTCGGATTCCGGCCATCTGCCGGCGAAACGCCA
>JAPTWQ010000129.1 GCA_028064945.1 Nitrospiraceae bacterium
TAAGAGAGCTGTTCGACTTCCCCCTGAACCTTCATGATCCAGTCCTTGAGTTCCTGGTTGTCGGTCGCGGCCCATGCCATGGACACCGTTTTCGGGGCCTCGATCACAAAGTCCGTTCCGGCACGCTTTAACAATTCTCCGGTGTCCGGATCCTTGAACGATCCTCCCTTGACCTCGATCCCTCCGGGAAAATGGCCGTTCAGGGCGTTCTTCCAGTCCTCCGCACCCGCTTTACCTGAAAGACCCATTTCGGCGGCCAGCGTCCCGCCCCATTCCAGCTTATGGTCCTCGCCTCCTTCCCGTTCAAGGTAGTAGTCGTCCTTCCGGTAGTATTTCTCCCCTTGACCGGGGCTGATGTTCTTTCCGAGCGCCATTATTCCCTCTCTTTCTTGCAATCCTTCGGGACAAAAAGGTGACATTTTGTCCCCTCCAGAACAGCCTTTCCTTCGACGTAACCGGAATAATAGGAAAACTCGTCGATCCCGGGGGGAACGGTCGATTCCCGACCAGACTCCCCATCGGACTGACCTTGGTCGTACGATGGCTTGTCGATTGCGATCCGGATCATTTCGGACACCGGACGCGCATCTGCTCAGCCGTCTTGTCCACCAGCCGATAGACAAAATTTCCGTATCGATCCCGGATCGGACGGTTTACTACAACCCACTTTCCGGCGTTCTTCGGAAGACAGTGCCACCAAGTCGGCCAGGGTCCTGTCCAGATCGGTAAACTCATGATCGGATCGACGGGTTTTCCTGCGAGGATCCCCGCAGGATGCTTTTTTGTGATCGGTAATCTCGGCGGTCCGACCCGAACACAGTTCCATGGTCTTTTTCCTGTCGAATTCGAATGATCGATCCGGCACCGGAACGTCCCGTTCGTCCAGTGAAAGAGCCGGGATTCCGGCTTTGGTTTTTCATGAATGACTGACGGAGAGGAGAGGGGAACGGGTGGATTGTGCCCGGTCATCTGTGAGACAGCGAACCACCCGGCCAGACCCAACGCCACCAGCCCGACAATTGGAAAGATGGGCATATGAAACGGGTCTTCTTTTGTCGTCTCTTCCTTCTTCTGTTCTGCCACCTTCGGATTCGAAAATTCCTGTTCCGGCTCCGGTTCGGGTTCTCCAGGTGGCAGGAACGCTGGTCAGATGGACTTGTATTTCCGAATTTCAAATTCAATTCGATGGATATCTTCCATTCCAGGGAAGCGGCAATACGCCACCAGGTCCGGGAGTCCGGAAAATTCCGATGGCATGACGGTCTGGACAACTTTTTTAGTTTGGGCGGTGGTGAGGGCAGATTCAGAGAGAGTTTTCGATTCTTCGATGATTTCCCGCTGTCCGAGTTCGTTACTCCAGTATTCTGCGTCCTTGAAGCTTCCTTGCCGGAAAATGATCTTGCTGGAAAAAGTCGAAAGAAGGGTCTGTGCTCCCAAAATTCCATAAGTCGATTCAAGTTGGGCAATGCTTTGGATCGCCCCCGACACGCACAGGCCAAACTTCCGTCCCCGGGTATTCGCATTCTTGAGGTATGCGACTTGTCCCAGGCTATCCAGTTCGTCCGCGACAACCCATATTCGGCGGTTGAAATCGGGGGTCAGATCCAGGACCTCTTTCACGACAATTCCCATCCAGCCGCCAATCAAAGGAGAAAGGAGAGACATCTGACTGTCCTTATAGCTGATGAACAAACTTCCCGGAGCCCCCTCCCTCACCCATTTCCGGAGGGAAAATGTTCCGTCCCGAGGGAGCATGGACCAGGGGCGGAGGACAAGAGACGCTTCCCCAATCACAGATCCCAAAAACCGCTCATTCATCGGCATCAACAAGGCTTCTTCCGGAGTGCCCACAATGTAAGGGCGCAAAAGCTCCGGATCTCCGGGCTGAATGATTTTGATCACCCGTTTCGGATCCGGATTCCCTTCCCTGACCAAGCCCTTCATGATCGAGGCAATCAGTCCATGTGCTTTTTTCACCCATTCGTCTTTTTGTCCGTGGTGACCTTCCTTCAGAGGAAAGAGACTTTCGGCCAGGGAGTCGTAATCCCATTGGTCCTCAATTTCAAGGAACGGATTCTACTGGACGGACCTTCCATCGAACGGGTTGAGGAGAAGATCGTTTTGCCGACTCCGTCTTGAAAAAAACTGACCTCCGGAATCTGTAATAATGGCCTTCTCTTTGTTTTCCGCCACCCCCCATAAAACCCGGTCCAGGAGCCGATGGATCGCCTGGGTTTTCCCGGATCCTGTCCCTCCGGCGATAATCAAGTGCTTGGTCGGAACTTCTGGATCCAGTTCGATCTCTTCGAACGCCAGGCAACAGGAGAGAGTCTGCCCCTGGCTGTCATCAGTGTTTTCAGACCTCGGGGGCAGATCGTGAGTCGTCGGGTCCGCAGGATCGTACCATCGGGCCTTTTTCTGATTTTTCGATGGTCGATCAGAGCTGATTTTCGATCCGCGCACATGCTCGATTTCTTTGACGTGCGCTTTTTTTTATCGAACCATCCCATTTCACATTCTCCTTTCCATCTGAAGACTCTTTAATGTTTCTTCTAACTTTTCTTTCGCCGTTTTGTTCCACTCCCGAAGCTTCGCTTCTCCGTTGGGGCTCGCTTTCATCATGGATTCGAAGAAGGACTCGATCCTCACCAATGTTTCGATCTGATAGCGGACGACCTCCGGTGAGAGACCTGATCCGTTTGGGGGATCGGGCAAAAGTCCCATTTTGACCAAGGTTAAGCGGGTCTTTTCATGCTCATCCCGCTCCTCTCCAATCGCCTTTTTTAATATCTCCAGATCCATTACCGGGCCGGAAACTGGACCGGATTCGAGCGATTTCATGACCAGAATCCCGACTGTTTCAGAGACCGATCTTCCTTGGTCTCCAGCCATTTTTTTGACCCGGACAAGGATATCGTCCGGCATTCTGACCCCCACGAATTTCCTCTTCATCATCGGATCCTCAACTTGTAAGGTTTTCCTGTTAACGGGTTGCGGTCGAGGTCGCAATACAGTGTTTTTCCGTCCTTGCTCCATTCCGTTTTCCATCCGGGCTGATCGCACTGCATAAGGTGGTAAAACGATTTGTAAACCGGGTTTGCTATCCCAATCCCCTCAAGCTCCGCAGCATCATTCCCGTGTTGATAAATCTTCCACGTTCCCCACCCCATGGCTCCCGCAAAAATCAAACTCCAGATCCCCACAATGGCCAGACTCTTTTTCCAAAATTCAGGATTTCTGAACGACACATTGCCCACCGCTTCGCCCCGGACCCCTCCGATTCCGTCACTGAAAGCCTCCAGTTTATCGGCGGTTTTTGTCAGAGATTCGAGGATTTTATTGCCCGGCTCCGGATCGATTCCAACCCCGACCTGGCCCCCATTGGATTCCGGAATCTTTCCGATTTCGTTCAGAACATTTTGGATTTTGGTATCCAGAATGGACGGAAAACCGGACATGGTTTTCTCTAATTTTTCGATTTTTTTTGCCGTTTCCGGGTCCGGATTTTTGTCCGGATTCTGGACCGGTTTTGATTCGACCAGCCTCCGAAGTAACGTCAGGATTTCTTCGAGTTTTGTATCTGGCACAGGTCGCATTTCCTCCCCGGACATTTCCCTTTTCAGAAGATTTTTGATGAGGCCGGACACACTCTCTCCTTCCCGTTCGGCCATGTTTTTTATCTCCAGATAGTCCCCTTCCGGAACGCTTGCGCTGACTGTTTTGTCCATCGTTTTTTCTCCGTCCTGTTTTTGGATCTAAAGGTTCCTCAAGGTTGTCTGGAGGAACCTTTAGTGCCCAACTGTAGCCATTCTTTACAATTCCTGTGAAACACTTCCGAAACGCTCTTGAAAATATTGGCGAAACGCCATCTAGACGGCACGCACGCTGGATTTCCGCTCATTCCGGAGGATGCGTGATGTCCCAAGTTTTTGTTTCATGATTTCGCCATTGGGGAGCGAAGCGGGGCAACGCCCCATTTTTGCACTCGATTCCGGCGAGCCACCATGGTGCTCACTTGTCCTCCTCCGGACCCACTGAATTGC